>JADFIM010000004.1 GCA_022566725.1 Planctomycetota bacterium | reverse complement strand
CCCTCAGCGATCGAACCCTACGGCGGAGCGGCCACCGGCATCGGCGGGTGTATCCGCGACATCATCGGCACGGGCCTGGCGGCGAAGCCGATCGCGGCTACCGATGTGTTTTGCGTGGCGTATCCGGATCATTGGTCCCAAAGCCCACGCCGTGCACGGCGTGGGCTTTCAGCGCAGGTCAGGCAGCTTCCCGACGGATGTTTGCATCCCAGGCGGATACTCACGGAGGTCGTGGCCGGAGTGCGCGACTACGGCAACCGCATGGGGATACCGACCCTCAACGGGACAGTGTGGTTCGATGACGATTACGTGGGCAACCCATTGGTGTTTTGCGGTTGCATTGGGGTGATGCAGCGGAAGAAGATCAGCGGTGATCCGCAGGCGGGTGATCGCATTGTCGTTATCGGGGGACGTACCGGCCGCGATGGCATCCACGGCGCGACATTCTCATCCGCCCAGCTGACTGATACGCATGCGGATGAGTTCAGCCATGCCGTACAGATCGGTAACGCGGTCACCGAGAAGAAGCTGCTGGATGCGATCCTCGAAGCCCGTGATCACCCTCAGGGATGCCTGTTCCATGCCATCACGGATTGTGGTGCCGGAGGGTTCTCCAGTGCCGTCGGAGAGATGGGCCGGCATCTCGGCGCCGAGGTGCATCTTGATCGGGCCCCGCTGAAGTACGAAGGCCTCAGCCCGACCGAGATCTGGATTTCAGAAGCGCAGGAGCGGATGGTGCTGGCCGTGCCGCCGAAGAACCTCGACCGGCTGCGGGCGATCTGCAACCTGCATGAGGCCGAGATGTGCGAGCTGGGCCAGTTCGGCACCGACGGGCAAGAGTTGATCCTGCGCTACGAGGGTAGAGAGGTTGGACGCCTGTCGATGAACTTTCTTCACGAAGGGTTGCCGCAATCGACGCGAGAGGCGACGTGGAACCCCCCGGCAAGCCGGGGGCTATATAGCCCGCCGCTTGCGGCGGGTGATCGCCCGAATTCGATCGCCGATGCGCTGCTTCCTCGCTCATCCCAATATCGCGTCGAAGCGGTGGATTATCCGCCAGTACGACCATGAAGTGCAGGGCGGCTCGATCATCAAGCCGTTGGTGGGCCCCGATGGTGACGGCCCGTCGGACGCCGCGGTGATCCTGCCTCTGCTCGACTCGACGCGAGGTCTTGCGATCGCCAATGGTCTGGCCACCGGCTTACGCGATGATCCGTATCTGATGGCCCTCGCAGCGATCGATGAATGCGTGCGCAACCTTGTCTGCGTCGGGGCCGATCCGAGCCGCATTGCGCTGCTGGACAACTTCTGCTGGCCGAGCTGCGACGACCCTCGAAACCTGGGAGCGCTGGTCCGCGCTGCGGAGGCGTGCTATGACGGGGCCTTGGCCTATCGCGCGCCGTTCATCTCCGGCAAGGACTCGTTGAACAACCAGTTCACCACCTCCGACGGCAAGACAATCGAAATCCCGCCGACGTTGCTCATCTCCGGCATAGGCATCGTGCCCGATGTGAGCCGTTGCGTGACCATGGATGCCAAGGAATCCGGGAATCTCCTGATGGTCGTCGGAAGTCCGGCGTCTTCGGCGATCGGCGGGTCGCATTTCGAGATGCTGTTTGGTGATAGTGAGGCTCGGCATTCTCCGTTGCCCGCGGTGGATCTCAACGTCGCACCACGTATTGCGCGGTCGGTAGCTGAGTTGATCAACGACGGCCTTGTGAGCTCGGCTCACGATTGCAGCGAAGGGGGTCTGCTGGTCGCCGCTGCGGAAATGACGATCGCCAGCGGTCTCGGGCTGCAACTTGATCTGGCTGACTTGCCCGCCGAAGATGATCCACCGCTTGAGCACCGCTGCTTCTGCGAGCAACCGGCACGATACCTGCTTGAGATACGCGGCGATGATCTTGCGGAGGTCAGTTCGCGGTTGCACGATCTGCCCGGGGCCGTCATCGGCACGTTCAATTCGTCGTCTCGGCTAACGCTGGCAGACGACCAACTGGATGTAAGCGTCAAGGAGTTGCAAGCGGCGTGGCTCGGCACATTGGATTGGTAAAGAGGGCGGGACAACCCCGCCCGCGAAACGAATAGCTCATAGCTCCTGACCCCTAACCTCTGTCGCACCATGCCCAACGCCTTGATCATCACCACTGCCGGGATCAATTGCGATCGTGAGCTGGCCTACGCGTTTGAGCTGGCCGGCGCCTCCGCTGAGTTCATTCACCTGAACCGGCTTCTCGCCAGTCCCCAGTTGATCGACCGTTTCGAACTGATCGGCTTGCCCGGCGGGTTCAGTTACGGCGACGCGATCGCCGCAGGGAGGATCGCCGCAGTGCTGATGCGCCGTCGTCTATACCGGGCGTTGGCCTGCGCGATCGAGCGAGGCGTCCCGATCATTGCTCCCTGCAACGGATTCCAGGTCGCGGTGCAGATGGGGATTCTGCCCGGACCGGCGGGGGACGAGCCCTGGCCATCGACTCCGCCTCGGCCGACGATCGCTCTGGCCCACAATGACACCGGCCGGTTCGTGGACCGTTGGTGTGGCGTGGTGGTTCCGCTCGAGACCCGCTGTGTTTGGACGCACGGCCTGACTGCGGACGATCCATCAGCGATGCTGCCCGTCGCCCATGGAGAAGGACAGTTTGTCACCAGTTCACCGCGGTCGCTGGGCCGGCTGGAGCGGTCTGGACAGATTGCGCTGCGCTATCGGCCCGGCGACAACCCCAACGGCTCCGTGGGCGATGTGGCTGGGGTCTGCGATGCCTCGGGGCTGGTGCTGGGGTTGATGCCTCATCCGGAGCGGTTCACCCGTTGGAATCAGCACCCGCAATGGACGCGCCTGCGCGGACCATCTGTCGCCGGTCACCCGCTTGGTCTTGCGATGTTTCGCCAAGCGGTGGCCTGGGCTGCTCAGGCCGCCGCGGTCTGAGCAGCCTGATCGTCGGCTGGGGCGGACGGACGAGGGTACGATGGTTCGCTGATGTCCCAGTTCTTCACCGACAAGTACCTCAAGTACCGGGCCGCATTGCAAGGCCGAGCGATCGACACCGACAAACCGTGCGACCAGTGCGAGTATAACTTGCGAGGGCTTCGCTACGGCGGCGTGTGCCCGGAGTGCGGCACTCCGATCAGGTTTCGCCGGGACACCGATCTTGCGTTTGATGAGCTGCCGCTGCCGTTGATCAAGAAGTTTCGCCTGAGCACTTGGATGGCGATCGGGGCGGTGGGCGGCGTTCTGGTCGTGCCGGTCGCACACTACATGCTGCCGGCCGCGCCCGGGGGGTACGAAGTTGCCGTGATCGCACTGATCGCGCTGTGGTTCGTCGCCGTCTGGCGGCTGACTGAACCACTGGATATGCCACAGGCGGCCGTTTACGGCTTGTCAAAGGGAAGCTGGTTACGCCTTTCGGCACGTTGGTTGCAAGGCGGGTGGGCCCTGGCCGTGGTCGCCTGGAACTTGGCTGTCGCCACGCCGGCTGTCGCTCTCGCCGTGACCGCCGGTGGCGCGGTTCTCGGCCTCGTCGGCGTCCTTGCTTTGGCGATGCACTTGGCGCGGTTTGCCGGCTGGGTTCGCGACGACTTTGCAGCCAAGGCATTTAAGTTGGCCGTGTTCGGCATTCCGTTTGCCGTGGCGCTCAGCATGCTGGTTCCCCTGATAGGCGTGTCCTTCGGCGTGATGAGGTTTATTGTGATCCCGCTTGTGGTCGTGCCATTCGCCCTGCTGTTGGCGGCTTCGATCCTTGTGTTTCCCGTGGGGCTGCTTTCGCTGAATCATGCTCTGGGCTGGTCGGTTGTTCACTCTCAAGCCCGGGCCGAGCGCAGCCGGGAGCTGCACGAGCGAATGGCCCCAAGGCTGGCGCCGATACCTCCGCCTCCAAACCCCATCGAGCTGGCTGAACCGTCCGCCGACCCGCCGCCGATCCAACCCGTGCCTTCGACTGACGTTGTGCTGAATGGGGGCAGCTCATGATTGATCGCCCGATACGTTGCGGGGTGATCGGCGTCGGCCGGATGGGGTCGCATCACGCACGGGTGTATGCCGAGACCGAGGCCGTTGAGCTGGTCGGCGTGGTGGACATCGACCCGCAGCGTCGTCGCCAGGCTCACGATCAATGGGGGGTCCAGGCGTTTGAAACCGTCGAGCAGCTCCTGGAACAGGGCGTTGACGCGGCGAGCGTCGCGACCCCTACGGTTTCTCACCGGCGCGTCGCAGAGCCGCTGCTGAGTGCGAAGGTGGCTTGCCTGATTGAGAAGCCCTTGGCGCCCGATGTGCAGGAGGCGCAGGCCATTGTCGATGCGGCCGAGCACTCCGTTGCCGTGCTGCAGGTAGGGCATATCGTCCGCTACGACCCGGTGACTGTGGCCATCCGCTCGCTTTCGGGCATCACGCCCCGCTACGTCGAGGTCGATCGCGTCAGCCCAATGACGTTTCGCAGCGTCGATGTGGGTGTGGTGCTAGACATGATGATCCACGACATCGACGTGCTGCTGATGCTTCTGGGCTGCGAACCGCAGCAGGTGCAGGCCAACGCGGTCAGTGTGTTCGGCGAAGCGGAGGACGTCTGCAACGCCCGGCTGACGTTTCCCCCAGGTGCCGATGGCATGTGCTGTGTGGCGAACCTCACCGCAAGTCGCCTGGCGCTAAAGACCGAGCGGAAGATTCGGCTGATCAGTGAAGATGCGTACGTCTCGGCGGACTTCGTGAAGCGAACCGGCACCGTGGTCCGCAAGACGGCCAACGCCCAACAGCTGGCCGAGCTGCGCCGGCGGTTGGCGGCGGGGGAGGACCTCTCGCAGGTTGACTACCTCAGTATGGTGAAGGTGGAGCCGCTAGCCGTGAGTGACGGTGAGCCGCTGAAAATGCAGATCGAGGATTTCATTTCCGCTGTGCGCAACGGACGTCGGGCGAGCGTGGATGTCCAGGCGGGCTTTGCCGCGGTCCGCGCCGCAGATCGGATCGTTGCGGCCGCGAGGGAAGCCGGCGCCAGGATGGTTTGAGTTGGTGAGGCCGCCTCTTGTGCCAGCCGCGCACAATCACGAAACCAAGTGAACCGCAGCGGATGCTGCGGTTCACACGTGCTTACCGGGGGGCGTAGCCGTCTGGGTTCATGATCATCCGACAAGGCTGACCTTCAGCCCCCGAGGATGCCAGGCGGCGATTCGATCGAGGGTCATCTTCTTCTGATCGTCGGCAAGGTTGGATTTGTCGACGACCTGTCGGATATCAGTGGGGTTGCTGGAGAACTGCGGTTGCAATGCGTGAGCGATGTGCTCGGCGACGGCGCGATTGTGCTCGTGTCGTCGCATCGATGGGATGTGCTCGGACATCTTCGCAGGTCCGTCGGCCTTGCCATGCCGGTTGAAGGCCGAGAGCCAGCTCCGGGTGAAATGGCCCAGTCTCAGCGGCTCGTCACGTCTCAAGGTTACCTTGAGACTGTCCGTGATCGCGTCATGGAGGTCCGTGCGGCTGATTACTCCGTCACCGTCGCGGTCAATGCGACGAAACAGATGCTGCCCGCCTGCGAACTCCTTTTCTCTGATTGTCCCGTCGCGGTCGCGATCACGGGCGGCGAAGATGGCGGAGGTCAGCCTTGTTGCCACCCTCTCGGCCGGCCGGGCTGCGACAGTGGGCTGCTGGGGCGGTGCTTCTTGCGGCGGGAAGTTGCCGCCGAGAAGGATCGTCAAGTCGTACGGATCAACGGTTCCGTCACCGTTGAAATCATAGGGAGAGTCGGCCTGACCCCAGTCGGCGAGCAGGGCGTCGACGCGGGCCTGCAACGGGTCATACGGCTGCTGCAACTCCTGGTCTGCCGTAATGAGCACGTTTGGTGTATCCACATTGTCTGTGACAGGGGGCTGCGAGTCTGCGGGTGCGGGTATCGCCTTGGTGACAGTGGGCTGCGCGATGTTCCGAAGCGTCATGGGGCCGCTTGGAACGACCGTGTTCTTGGCGATGGTGTGCACCAGCGGTTTCGCCGGTTGCGCCGTGGCGAGTTGGGCAGTAGGCGCCGCCTTACTCTTGAATGCGCTCGGGGTGGTGAGCCCCTCCGCCGGGATGGACTTGCGAACGGGGGATAGCCGGCTGGCGGCAAGAAGCCCATGAGTGAGATGACCGGCCAATGCGCTGGTGGTAAGCATGCGGAATGCTCCTTGTGCTGCGTCCGGCTGTGAGGCAAATCACGCGCCCATGGACGGTCCCGGCAAAAGGGGGTTCTCCCGCGGGTTGCGGGTTGCACGGATGGCAGCGGTTGCTGATGTTCGGCAGAAACTGCGCACGATAATGCGGCTCTTGCTCCGTGGCGCCGATGGCACCCTACCCATCGCCCCATCCGCGAGAGGGTCGTCGCCGAGGCGGCTGGTCAAGCTCGAAGTGGCTAAGCGTGGATTGCTCGGCGCCGGGCCCGCGGAACTTGCGGGCGACAATGTAGATCTCCGTGGACTGAGGGCGTGAGGCTTTGGGAACGAAGCCTTTGAGGGTCTCAAAGAGCCGGCGGGCTCGCGCCACCAGCTCCGGATACGCCTCGCCTTCGAAGACCTTCATCACGAGGTGCCCGCCGGGCCGCAACACCTCGGCGCAGCAGTCGAGCACCGTGTGGCACAACCGAACCGACAGGTGGTGGTCCGTCGTTCGATCGCCCGAGGTGGTGGGAGCCATATCCGAAAGCACGCAGTCAAACAGCCGCATACGGTCGCGACCACAAGCCGGACCTGATCCGCCGCGGCGGACCTCAGCGGACGAGGAAGGTCCGGATCCACCGTCCTGTGCGAGCTGGAGCAATAGCGTTGCCGGCGTTTGCGTCAGATCGCCCTCAATCAGGCGGATGTTGCCGTGCTCGAAATGGTGGGTGATCGGCCGACGGTCGATGCCGACGATGACGCCCCGGGCTCCGACGCGTTTGGCGGCCACCTGCAGCCACGAGCCCGGCGCCGCGCCGCAATCCAGCACCCAGTCGCCGTGCCGCAGCAGCCTCTTGCGGTCGTCGATCTCGATGAGCTTGTACGCCGCCCGCGACAGATACCCCTCGCGCTTGGCCTGGCGGAAGTAATGATCCTGAACCTCGTGGGCCATCATGATGAGGGTACGCTTATGGCAAGGTGTCCGCCGCCGTGTCCCACACTGTTCGCCTGACACGATGCCCGAGATGCTCCTACGACCTCGCGGCGTTGCCTCGGCGCCATCGATGCCCCGAATGCGGGTTCGCCTATGACGAATCGATGTTTGTGCTGGAAGGCTGGCGCCTGCCGGACGCGCGAACATGGGTGCGGGCGGGCGTGATCTACAGCCCTGTGGCCCTGCTTGGCCTGCTCATCTTGCGGTTTGAGTTCGGGTGGTCGTGGCGCATCGTTGCGACGATCTTCGCTGCGGCTGTTCTTGTCGCCGCTGCCCTGTACTGGTACGTCCACAGGCGGGACGACACAGGCAGCCGGGCATTGGTTCGCTATCTCATTACCGAGGATGGCGTGGCGCGGGTGGGCAGCAGGGGTGGGCGGATCTATCTGTGGCGCAATTTCTCCCACCTGATGCTCCTGCCCGATGGCGAGGGCGCCTGGCGGCTCCATCTGTATCCAAACTGGTGGCGGCTATTCGGCCCGCCCATTGTCAACGCCCGTCTCGAATGTCCCGATCAGGAAGCCGAGGCGGTGCGCGACGAAATCCAGCGCCGCATCAACGCCGCGCTAAGAGCCGAAGCCGAAGACAAAGCCCAAGATGATCACGAGCGTGGGTGGTGATTGATGACGAGCGATCCCCGCGACATCCTGCGCCTCAAACATTGCCCGTGCTGCGGCTACGACCTGGCGACACTGCCACGCAAGCATCGCTGCCCGGAATGCGGCTTTGAGTACGACGACTCAATGTTCATCATTACAGGTGATGCCCGTCGGCCCCGGATCACCCGCGGGGAACTGGCTGCCTACGCCGCGCTCATCCTGTGTTTCATCATCGCCATCGTCACGCCGGGCATCGTTGGGGGGATCCCCTTATTCGGATGGCTTCTCGCATGGGGCAGCGTCAGCTTTTTCGGCTGGTTGTATCGCCGATGGCTACGCCGGACCCGCGGTGGAGACACCAGCTTGCTGGTTACTGATGATCGAGTCAGTTGGCTGGGTGGTGGCTGGCCCAGGAGAAGCCTCCCCTGGTGCTACTTTGCTCAGGTGACGGTGAGACGGCCATGGTCCCTTTCCGTGAACCTGTTCGGCAGGCGAGATCGAACGTCTGCTGATGTCATATCCGAGTGGCGAATCCGTTTCGTACCTTTGTGGTGGCGGCGGATCTATTCGCCCGGTATCGATATTCGGGTTCGCTATACCCAGCGCGAGGCAGCGCGGGTTCGAGATGCGCTGCGTGACAAGCTGTGCGCAGCAGCGCGGGTTATGGTTCGACGATGAGCCAGCCCACCTCCGTGGGGTTGTCAACCACGGCGATGCGGATGTCGCCGTCCGCGGTCCGCAGCACAACTGGGTTCTCGCCGTCATTGAGTGTCGCCCGGAGTCGGCCTTTGTCTCTGTCAGGCTCGATGATGAGCCGGCCGGTCCTGACGCGATGGTCAACCCGGCCCCGAGTGGCGTGACAGTCCAACGCCCCGGAAGATTCACCCCGTACGCGGTAGTCGATGTTGCCTTGGCGAATGGTGATGGTGACCGCCCGGCGCATGGGCAGATCCGTCATCACCCGCACATTACCCTGGGAGGTTGAGATATCCACCGCGCCCTCGATGTTCGTCACAAATACGTTGCCGCGCTGAGCTCGCACAGTGATACCGTCCACCTCAGGCACGTCGATGAGAATATGGGCCCGCTGAAAGTGCGGTTCGGCGTGGGTTGTCCAGGTACGCACCTGGAGCACCTGGCCGAGCTCGCCCGGCACCAGCGCGAGGCTGTAGTCGATTGCCGCCAAAGACGCTTGCGCCTCCTCCTTGCGCCGGTATCCATGGGTCGCTTCGCGCAGAATCGACACCGTCGCAACGGTCAGCCGGTCGTCGGCGGTAATAATCACGTCGCCGTTGAACGACTCCACATCGATCGCCACCGGCCTGGCTACCTCCAGGACGATCGGCTGATCCTCGGCTCTGTGATGACTCCACGTGTCCGGATGCCACAGTGCCCGCGGAGGCAGGCCGCCACTGGCACACCCAGCGAGCAGCGCCAGCGTTATCAGCCCGCTAACAGCGCACATGATTCGCCGCATGCTCGATCCTCTACCGTGGCCACAACACCGTGCGATTGTATCGGCCGGATCGCCGTGTTATTGGAGCTGGATTCGATCAGGGGGCACAATCCTGCTAGACTTGGATCGTTCGCTCGGAGCGGTCGCCGCGGCGACCTGAGAGGCACCCGTGGAACCTGATCCGGTTCGTACCGGCGGAGGGAATGCGAACGTCCATTTCCCCAGCCGGGCGATCCCCCACCTCTTGCTTGGAGGTTCGCCCCATGATTCAGCCCAAGACCACCACCGACCGATTCCAGCGTCCATATCGTGGCGCGTTGGATCCATCATCCAAGAGCCAGGGTACGACACCCGGCTGCTTCGCCAATTCGGCGGACATCGGCGGGCCGCTGATGTTCTCTTCGCCGGACACCCCCGGCATGCCGGAGCCCTCGCCGCATACCGCGTGGGATTTCCTGCCGACCGGCACCCGTCTCGACCGCGCCGCCTCGATGCCTCGATGCCTTGATGCCTCGGTGCCTGCCCCGGTCACTCAGCTCGAACACGCCCGCCTGGGCATCATCACCCCGCAAATGAAACGCGTCGCCCACCGCGAAGGGCATCTGACGCCCCAGCAGGTGCGTGACGAGGTCGCCGCCGGCCGCATGATCATCCCCGCCAACACGGTGCATCTCCAATACCACCTCGATCCCATGTGCATCGGCCGGGCCTCACGCACCAAGATCAACGCCAACATGGGCGCTTCGCCTATCTCCTCCGGCACCGCAGAGGAGCTTGAGAAGCTTCACTGGGCCCAGCGTTGGGGCGCGGACACCGTGATGGATTTGTCCACCGGGGGCGATCTCGATGAGTGCCGCGAGACGATCATCCGCCACGCGACCGTCCCCATCGGCACCGTGCCGCTGTATTCGATGATCATCGGCCGCCGTCTCGAAGATCTCACCCACGAGATCATCCTGGCCGAACTCGAGAAGCAGGCCGCCCAGGGCGTTGATTACTTCACGATTCATGCCGGAGTGTTGCGCGAGCATCTCAAGTACGTCCGCGGTCGGCTCATCGGCATCGTCTCCCGCGGGGGGGCGTTGCTGGCCAAGTGGATGCTGCACCAGAATCAACAGAACCCGATGTACGAGCTGTGGGACGAGATATGCGGGATCATGCGCCGCTACGACGTTTCATTTTCGATTGGAGATGGGTTGCGTCCCGGCGGACTGGGCGACGCCACGGACGATGCGCAGCTGGCTGAGCTTGAGACCATCGGCGAGCTCACCGAGCGCGCCTGGGCCCACGGGGTGCAGGTCATGGTCGAAGGGCCCGGCCACGTGCCGTTCGATCAGATCGAATACAACATGAAGCTCGAGCGTCGCCTCTGCCACGGCGCGCCGTTCTACGTACTCGGCCCGCTCGTCACCGACGTGTTCCCTGGCTATGACCATATTACGAGCTGCATCGGAGCGACCGCAGCGGCCTATCACGGGGCGGCGATGCTGTGTTATGTCACGCCTAAGGAGCATCTCGGTCTGCCCAAGAAGGATGACGTGAAGCAAGGCTGTATCGCCTACAAGATCGCCGCGCACGCTGCGGACGTTGCCTTGGGCATTCCGGGGGCTCGCGATTGGGATGATGAGCTCACCAAGGCTCGCGCGGCATTGAACTGGAAGAAGCATTTCGAACTCTCCTTCGATCCCGATACGGCACGAGCGCTGCACGATGAAGACCTGGATGTGGACACCGACTTCTGCGCGATGTGTGGCCACGACTGGTGCAGCGTGCGCATCAGTAAGGAGATCGAGGAGTTCATGAGCGGGAAAGCCGAGGAGTACGCCTGGGAGAAGCCCCAGCGCACCGAGGCGCTGACTGCCGAGCAGCAGGAGATTCTCAAACAGCGCGGCGTGCTTTCGCCGCAGCAGATCCACAATCTCGCCACCAAGAGCCCCGTAGCCCCCGGCTCTGCCGGGGGGTCGAACGGCGAAGGCTCGAAGGCGAGTGTCAGACCCGCCTGCCACAGCGACGACGCAGACGCCGACGATGCAAAGCAAATCCAGCAACGCAAGACTCGAAATGAGATCGTGAAACTGAATACCGCCCCCGCCCACAACGTCCCCACGCATGATTCGGTGATCTGAGCGAAGAGGCCGGATAAGGTCGCTAAGCTTGTAACAGTGCACTTTTTCGATGAGTGAGCGATGAGAATCAAAGGTAAGCGGATCAAGGTTTCCCGTTGGATACATGGCGGCCCCTGCGTCGTCCGCGTCGAAGTGGATGCGGTGATACCTGACAGTGATCCCAGCGAGCCATGTCTCGAACCGCACACCGTGCGGTGGCTCGACAAGCTTCATCGAATGGCAGAAGCCGGTGAGGTTGATGAACTTGCCAAAGCTGGCCAGGTGTACGTCCGCCGCTCGGCGTAGCCGTCGAAGCCCCTGAAGTTCGCGCCGCTCAAGACCGCCCCCGCGCACAACGTCCCGACGCATGATTCGGTGATTTGAGCGAGGAGTCCGGATCGTGGAACTCTTTGATCGCATTCGGGCGGCGACACGCCGTGGCTCTGATGACTGTGCGTTACACTGCGCGCATGCCGGACAGACCGCTGGCGTATCACATTACCATCGGAACCCACGGCACACGCTTGCATGGCGATCCGCGGGGGACGGTCGATCGCTCGATGAACAAGCCGGGTGATCCGATCATCGGGAAGAACGAAGACTGGCAGCGCATTGAGCGATCACATCTCAGATTCCCGCCGGTGACGCTCACCATGCAGCAGCGTCGCTTCGCTGAGGATGCGATCCGAGGAGTCTGTGAGCGCGGTGGATGGCAACTGCACGCCTTCGCCGCTCAAACTGATCACGTCCACGTGCTGTTGACCACGGATCGCGACGGCCAAGCGGTGCGGCGATGGTTGAAGACCTGGTTGGGACAAGCGTTGACGAAGCGGTTCGCTTCGGAGCCGCCGACTGTGTCGGCGGACCGCCCGCACAGCGGGCGGCTCGGATCCGATTCCCCTCGACGTCCGTGGTGGGCCAAGGGCGGGAGCGTGAAATGGGTGTGGGATGAACGATACTTCGAGAACGTGTTCGACTACATCACCCCACAGCGCACCGGGACGACCCAGAGCCGCCCCGTCGCAAACGCTACAGCTTGAGTAGAACTGCTTTTGGTGGATCGTCTACTGCCAGGTACCCAGCGCCGGCCAGGCCGCCGACCGTGCCTCGAAGCCCTGGAAGAACAGATGATGGCGTGATGACGCGGCGCACGCACCCCGAAGAAGACGCCCGTCCCCGTTCCTTCCCCCCTTCCTCACTGTCCGGGGCACAAAGAGGGTGAAACCCGCTGCGATCTTAGCTAGACTGGCCGTCCACGCAGTTTGGGGACAGAAATGCCGCAGGCTTCATCACCACCCCGAGTGTTTATTTCGCATGCCAGCGAAGACAAAGATCGCTTTGTCGTTGAGTTGGCAAAGAAGCTGCGTGACAACGGGGTCGACGCTTGGCTGGATAAATGGGAGATGATGCCTGGCGATCGTCTCGTCGACAAGATATTCGAAGAAGGGATCAAGAACGCTACCGCGCTGATCGTTGTCCTCTCGAAAGTGAGCGTTACCAAGCCATGGGTACGCGAGGAGCTCAACGCGGGATTTGTCAAGCGAGTTTCAGGCAAGTGTAGGTTGATCCCTGTTGTTCTAGATGATTGCGCCGTCCCGGAGTGTCTGCAGTCCACACTCTGGCAGCGTATCACAAACCTGACTGACTACTCAGAGGAGTTGCAGCGCATCCTCTCCTCAATCTTCGGAGTTACGGACAAGCCGCCGATTGGTGCCTCCCCCGGCTATGCAGATATCCACCCACTCTTAGACATTCCTTCTCTAGACAAAGTTGACCTCATGGTTCTGGAGACCCTGTGCGATGAGAGCGTGCGAGCCGAGGACGTGCTCGTGGTCGGCTTGTCTTGTCTCGATGCCGTGTCCGCCACTGGCATTACAGACGAAGCATTGGGTGATTCTCTTAACATCCTGGACGACGAAGGCTACGTTGAGTTGTCAGGGGCGAGCGGGGGTACCTATAAGGAGTTTGGCATCACTCATCTCCGTATTGCAACACACGCCTTCGATGCGTACGCGAAGGCGAAGTGGCCGAATTACGACAGCCTTCTGACGCGACTTGTTTCCGGCCTGGTAAACGAGAAGTGGCACACCAAAGCAGATCTTGAAGTACTCGACGCCCCCGAACGGTTACGCGACCATCTGCTTCGCGTTCTGGAGGAGCAGGGCTTTGTTGAAATAAGTCGGTATTTCGGCGGATACACGATTTGGAAGGTCTCGCCAAGACTGAAGCGAGCGCTAATCGACGGTTGAAAGGTTCTTCACCTCTCACCAGGAGTGCTTCGGGCTCCACAAGCGCATCGGCCGTGTCATAAACCTACTGACCGTCCAGATGATTCTGGATGAGGAACATGTGAAGACGATGCGATGTGAATGGGTATGTGGCGACGTTCCTTTCCCGCTCGTCCTAATTGCGACGGTACCATAGGTGTTTCATGACTGATCGAGACGACGAAATCAGACAGTGGCAACACAAGTTATCTGAGGCGTTCAAAGGCCCATCAGGCATCGTAGGAGAGCGGGTGTGTGCAATCGCACATGCGGAGAAACTGCACAGGGATAAGGAGTGTTAAAGACTTCAGCGGATTCATGACTCTGTTGGATGCAACTCAAGATTTCGCGCTGCAGACCTATGACGAGGCCCAGCGGCATGGACACATACTAAATGTCTTTGGTGTTGCGTTTGTCGGAGCCGCCTGGCGCCGATTGCGAGTGGCTCTCAACGAGTTCTATAGCGGCTACTACAACGATGCAGCATCAAATCTCCGGTCGGTCTTCGAGTCTCTGTTGTATCTAGGGGCGGTAGCTCATGGCTACATCAAGTTTGACGCACTATTGGACGCGTCGCACAAACTGGACTTCACGCGAGCCTCGGAAGCAGAGCGACTCAAAGTAGAGCGCGACGTTCAGCGTGACACCGACGGAACGATAAAGAGGAAGATGCGTGGTAAGGAAAGCGGAATGTCGAAAGACGATCAAGATGAACTGGAATTGATGTTTAACGTGTTGCACGCCCATGTGCATAAAGCGTCCTCGACGATCATCGACTTCATTGGTGAGATGATGGCCGACCAGCGAATGCCATCGATTGCGCCGACGTTCGATGAGTTGAAGGCAAGCAGATTTACCCACACTGCCGTTTGCATCGCTTGGGCATTCATGCGAGTGCTTCCCTGTTTATCTCTGCCGAGTCGATTCTCGCAGGATTGGCAGAAGCGCCAAGTTGTCTTAGAAGAGTCGTTTCATTTCTATCTAGCCGCTTGGGACAAGCCGTTAGGACCTGCGTTCATGCGTTTCATGGAGACGAAAATGACCTTCACCAACGAATCGTTTAAGAAGTTTGAGGTTGATCGAGAGACAACCATAGTCGTAAGCGCCAAGGCGTAGTGACTGTTTCAGAACCCTCTCCCCTTGCCGGGAGAGGGGATGGTGAGGGGTGATTGGCCACCACATGTGCTGCTCTGGACCCACCCCCAAACCCCCTGCCTGGAAGGGATGGGGAGTCATCCGGCTGCCGCGTGGAGTTGAGGACGGACCCGGCCATCCGGCCCCCGGGAGTGCGCCTGACGAATGTGTCGCACCCCCGGCGGCCCGCCCTCCAGTGAACTCATCCGCGTGTAGTCGATCTACACGGCCTTGAGCTTGTCGCCGTCGGCGCCATCGAAGGGGAGGCGCGCTGCTTGCCCAGACATGTGATCAACTCCTCGCGGCTGTGGACGGCGTGCTGTTTGTAGATCTTCTTGACGTGGGCGTGGACGGTGCTATAGGTGATGCCCATGCGGTCGGCGATCTGCTGGTAGGTCAGGCCTTGGAGCAGTCCGAGGGAGACCTCGCGGCGACGCGGGGCCGGGCGCGGGTGCGGCACGAAGCGCTTCTTGCGGCGCTTGGGCGCTTCATCGAGTGGGCGCTGGACCTCGTGGCCATATAGCAGACCGCCGGAGACGTGGGTGACGAACGCGTTCCAACCAACGTGATTGAGCAGACTCGTGAACTGCACGCGCCAGCAGTGATGGCAGGCAAATGACCGCGGGCCCATGGCTTTGATCGGATCGCTTTGCCCGGGATGCCAGGCGCCCGCGAGGCAAAGTCCGCCGTCATCCGCCTCGCTGCCCTGGGCTCCGTCTCCGGGCGGGAGCGGGGAGATTGCGAACCCGCGATCATCCCCAAGCTGCTGGGCGATGGTCCAGGTCGATTGCGGGGCGTAGAGGCGCTTGACGCGCCGGTTGCACGCGATGCGCTCCAAGGCAGCGTCGGGGAGCTCGCGAGAAGCCCGCGGCATGGACGCGGAAATCGGCGGCGACCGGAGGCGGCCGGGGCAGACGAATTGCCAGCCGCGCTGCCGCGGCTCGCCACGGTAGTGGACGAATCGAGCTTCCCTGCGGACGATGAGTTGGTAATCCTCGGGGAGGCGCTTCCAGAGCGTCTGCCAGAGCGTCCCCCAGACGGGATCGGGGGGCTGGCCGTGGTTCGTGTTCGGATCCAGAGGTGAGGGCGACCAGACGATGGGGACGGGTTTGCCGCGCTTGCCGTGTGACACGGCGTTGTCGTATCGCGCGCGCAGGATGCCAAGCTTGATCCAACGGCGCAATGTTTCCTCGTGCCGGCCGAGACGTTGGGCGGCGATCGTCCAGTCCATGCCCGGCCAGGGGAGGGAAACGGGTATGCACAGCCGGTGGATGACTGCACCGGTGAGGGCGACGGTGTGTGGCGCACCGTGAGCGAGGGCGGACTCAAGGCTGTCGTTGATGGGTAGCTCGACGTTGGGGTCGAGCTCGATCGCGCACGTCACAGGTGAGATGCGCGTGTCACAGGCGCGCAGGCAGAGGCACCACGCCCGCGGGGGGCGGGTGAGCGTCGGTGTGAGACGCCGGTAGGAGCGGCGCAGGACTTCGACACGGTCGCGACGGACCTCGTCGCCGATTCGGCGCCAGGCGTCGAGGAGATTGCGGTCGATGGTGTCCACTCATAGGAGGGCCAACGGTCCGGTCTGCGCGCGCAAACAAGGCCGGCGGCCCGGCAATCTGTAGTGCCCTCCCCCTCAGCCCCTGCGCGTGTAGCTGATCTCCATCGCCTTGAACTCGTTGCCGTCGGGGCCCTGGAAGAACATTTCCACGCGGTGGTGATCGGAGTCTTGCAGCGTAATGACCGACCGCTTCTGCATCGGTTGGCCGGTCTGCGGGTTGGTCACCTGGCCGATCATCGTCCACACTTTTCCAGACGCATCGACATCACCGGTCTCGGTCTGTATGAGCGTCGAAGCGCTGTCGATCCAGACGCCTTCGTACTTTCCGGCGTTGGTGTTGTATCCCCAGTAGCCGCGTCCCTGGAAGTTCGGAAAGGGCCCGTCGGCCTGGTCGCCCTGGTAGCTGTGGTGCAGGAAGCGTCCGCCGAGTTCCAGCGTGTTGATCATCACGCCCGTGGAGACGTGCGGGTCGCCGGGACCCATCCACATCTTGACCTCGGCGGTGAACGTGCCGACGAACGGCTCGAACTTCGCATGTGCTTCTAGGAGCGCGCCCATCTGAGCACACTCCGCGACGTCTGATACTTGCTCAGTCACGTGTGTTTCTTCTTTGCTGACACGCTGTCTTTCGGATGAATCCTACTTGACGCCATCCTGCCTCGCCACGGGGCTTCTCAATCCACAAATTGGAGGGCTGAGGCCATGATGACGGACCCTCCTCACCGAGGCGTATGTCTGATTCCGCAGCGGGGAGACGCGGCTCGGTCACTCACCCAGCACGGTGACGACGATGCTGCGGGTGCGGGGGCGAGTATCGCATTCAAGATGAATGATCTGCTGCCAGGTGCCCAGCACCGGCCGGCCATCGGCGACCGGAACCGTCAGCGATGCCCCCAGCACCGTGGCCTGAAGATGTGAGTGCGCATTGCCATCGTGCCAGGCTTCTTCGTGGCCGTAGTCGCGGCCGGGCGGCATCAGCTTGTCGAGAATGTCCGGCAGGTCTCCTTGCAGACCAGGTTCGAATTCAATGATGCCCACCGCGGCGGTGCTGCCGACGTTGAACACGTTCGCGGTCCCTGTGTTGATCCCCGATTCAGCCACGATGCGAGTGACCTCATCGGTAAGGTCGGTCATGTGGCGGTGACCGGTGGTTTCGACGGCGATCTGCTGTTGGTGTGCCATGGCCGCCTTCCAGGCGAGCGCCTTTCGCTCAATCGTGCATCTCATACTACCCGGCGGGCCGCCCGGCTCGTCATCAGGAACGCGGATCGCGCGGGCAAGGGTCGCGGATGCCTACAGGTTGGCTTTGATCTTCTCGTAGATGGTCTGGCTCATTGCCTCGTCGCCGAAGGTGCCCACGCGGATCGAGACTGTGCTGGTGGCCTCGGTCTGCTTGCGCACCTTGATCATGATCTTCTTGTCGTCAGCGGTGCGGGCGTTGACGGTGCCTTGGACGTCGTTGGCGTTGGCGGCCAGCACCCTGATACCCATGCTCTCCAGTGCGGCCTCGGCCTCGGCGACGAACTTTCTCGGCGTGGCCTCCACGACGGCTTCCAGATCGCCCTTCACATAAGCGACGCCAAGGCCCGTGCCGGCCGCCGCGGCGACCGCCAGACATCCACCGCTCGCTATGATCGTGGCCCCCAGAATGCTGCCTGCCAGGACTCGTATTCCAATGTGCATCGCTGGTTCCTCGTATTAGGGGTCTCAAGCGTTGTGGCCATAGTAGCTCATGGGTCGGATTGTCGTCACCGCGCTGGATAAAGCGTGATGAGTCGGATCGGGTCGCAGGAAGCCCGCGATTGTGCGATACTGCCGTCTCTATTGGAGCTGGACCTTTCGGAGGGAGCATGATGTGGACGAGCAGATTGCAGACAATCCTGGCGATGGTTGGAGTGATGTGGTTGGTAAGTTGCGGCCAGCAACCTGACACGAGCCCCGATGCTGAGCCGATCGCGCGGGCTGAGCCGGCCGGGCAGGCGGCAACGGTGCAGCGGGCTGAGCCCGTTGGCGACTGGCCGGACACCTCCAACGTGAGCCGGGCGGGGCGGTTCTACTTTGCGGGTCAGCCCGGTGAAGCCGCCTTTCGAAAAGCTGCCGCCGATGGCGTGACCATGGTGATCAATCTCCGGACGGAGCCGGAAGTGGCGGGGCTGGCGTTCGACGAGCCGGCGCTGGTGGCTGAGCTCGGGATGAAGTATGTCAACATTCCGGTGATGTCGGATGGCTTCTCGCCCGCGATCATCGATCGGTTCGCGGAGGTTGTCGCTTCCACCGACCAGCCGGTGCTGGTGCATTGTGGCTCGTCCAATCGGGTCGGCGGCATGTGGGCGGCGTACCTGGCGCGCACCCGAGGGATGCAGTGGGACCAGGCGTTGGAACTAGGCCGGACCGCCGGCCTTCGCAGCCAGACGATAATCGACTCCGCGCGGCGGGCAGCGGCGGGTCCGTAGGCGGTCCGACACACTGAACCGCCATGGGTGACGATCAGGCCATTCGATTCGGGGTCATCGGGTGCGGCGGCTTTGGCCTGTTTGCGCTGCAACACTTTGTCCAGGTACCGGGCGTGGAGCTCGTCGGCATGGCGGGCACGCATCGCGATGCCGCCAAGCGGGCCGCGGCGCGCTACAACATTCCCGACATCGAAGATGTCGAAGCGCTCGTTGCCCGAGACGACATCGATCTCGTGTACATCTCGACCCCGCCGTTCCTCTATCATCCCCAGGCCATGCTTGCCCTGGAGGCGTCCAAGCACGTCATTTGCGAAAAGCCGTTGGTTCTGACCGTTGAGCAAGCGGACGCGATGATCGCCTTGGCGAAAGCGCGCAACGTGCTGATCGTCGCGAACCTCATGCAACGCTACAACCCACTGATTGACGCGGTCAACCGGTTGATCGAATCCAAGCCGCTGGGCGAGGTGCTCCATGGCTACTTCGAGAACTACGCCGCCGATGAGCATTTGCCGGCCGAGCATTGGTTCTGGGATCGCGCAAAGAGCGGGGGCATCTTCATCGAGCACGGCGTGCACTTCTTCGATCTCTTCGAAGGCTGGCTCGGCCCGGGACGAGTCGTCGCGGCGCAGCAGGCTGTTCGCCCGGGTACAGACCTCCAGGAGCAGGTCCAATGCACCGTTCGCTACGACCGCGATGTGCTCGTCAATATGTATCATGGCTTCCATCAGCCGTCGCGGATGGATCGCCAGAAGTTCCGGCTTCTGTTTGAGCGCGGGGAGGTAACGCTATACGAGTGGGTGCCGACGCGGCTGCGCATCCATGCCGTCGCGGACGAGGCCCAGACCCGCACGTTGTGCGAGCTGTTCCCCGGTGCCAGGCTCGATGTCACCCAGCTCTACCAGGGTCAGGAGCGCCGATGTCGGGCTCGCCAAGAGAACCTGGAGGTTTGGCAGAGACTGGAACTGACCGCAGGCCATGAAACCGTCAAGTACGACCGATATGGCCAGCTGCTTCGGGCCATGATGCGCGATCAGGTCGCCTGGATACGCGATTCCGACCATCAGCGGAAAGTCACGGAACACAACGGCCGCGCTTCGCTGGTGATGGCCGCCGAGGCGAACCGGCTAGCATCAGGTTGTCCGTGAACGCGAGTCGCCAACAAATTGTCATCCTGGGTGGAGGCTTCGCCGGAGCATACTGCGCGCAGGCGCTGAAGAAATCGCTGCGCGGTATCGACGCCGAGGTCCTGCTGATCGATCGCAACAACTACTTCGTGTTCTATCCGCTGCTCATCGAGGCTGGAACCGGCAGCCTCGAACCGCGGCACGCGGTGGTGCCCATGCGGGCATTCCTCAGATCAGCCGACTTCCGCATGGCTGAGGTGGGCGATATCGATTTCGAGCGGCAGGTGGTCAGCTATCAACTGGTGGGCGGTGACAGCCAAGAGCAGATTCGCTATGACCATCTCGTGATCTCGGTCGGCAGTGTTACTCGCTTGCCCGAGGTGCCGGGACTTCGTGAATTCGGCTACGAAATGAAAAGCCTTGCCGACGCGGTGGCTTTGCGCGATCGGGCGATCTCGATGCTCGAGTTGGCCGACGCGACCGCTGACACGGCGAAGCGGCGGGCGTTGCTTCACTTCGTGGTCGTCGGGGGCAACTTCACCGGGGTCGAGGTGGCCGGGGAGTTCGACGTGTTTCTCCGCCACGGCAGTCGGCAGTATCTCCACGTCAACGAAACGGATGTGACTATCACGCTCATCGAGCTGGGTGACCGCATTCTCACGGCCCTTGATCCTGATCTTTCGCGGTATGCCGCCGCGCACCTGAGCAAGCGCGGTGTCAAGCTCCTGCTGGACAGCACAGTGACGGCCATTGAGCGCGATCGAGTCTCGCTCAGCACCGGCGACTCGCTGGGCGCCCACACCGTCATCTGGTGTGCCGGCATTGAACAGAATCCAATCGTGCGAGGCTGGTCGCTGCCGGTGGATGAGCGCGGATACATCCTCTGCGAGCATAATCTTCGGGTGAAGGGGTTCGACAACGTCTGGGCGGTCGGTGATTGCGCGGTGAACCCCGATCCCGACGGATATGCCTATGCGGCCACAGCCCAGCATGCTGTGCGCCAAGGCGCGCACTTAGCGCGCAATCTGGCGGCGGTCCTCAAAGGCGCGCAGCCCAGACCATGTCACATCAAGACCAGAGGCGCCTTGGCGGCGCTGGGCTGTCGTACGGGCGTGGCGAAGGTCTACGGCATCAAGCTCTCCGGGTTCACGGCGTGGTGGCTTTGGCGAACGGTGTATCTGCTCAAGATGCCGACGCTTGCGCGCAAGGTGCGTGTCGCGCTGGACTGGACCGTTGATCTTGTGTTCTCCAGGGACTACGTCCAGCTCGGTGTACATCGCGTCTCTGATCGGCGGTGAACCAGATGTGCCGGGCCAAGGCGGGCGGCGCAGGGGTGCCTGGCCGGCTGGTGGAGCCCGCGTCGAGCGGTTGGGGCCAATGTGGCGGGAATGGGCAATAATTCCCGGCGAAATCGCGTTGTTGCTTCCATGTGCGTCACCCCGGCATCCGATGAGATGTACACTTGAGTGGTCCGGTCGCCGGTGGCGTCGCAATGCACTATCGACGTGCCTAGGCTATATTAGCAGCGGTCGTTTCAACCACACGGGAAGAGACAACATCAGGAGCGTTCGCATGAGAAAGCGAGAACTGAGCATCTTGGGACTGGTCGTTATGGCGTTGGTGGGCGGGGCCCTGGCGGGGCAGGACCCGCCGCAGGAGTCGAAGAAGAAGGAGAAGGAGAAGCCGGAGTTCCCGCCGTTCAAGGAGGTCTCCAAAGACTACGAGAAGGTGGTCTCCACCGCTGACGGCGCCAAGTCGCTGTACACGATTTGGGTGCACAAAAAGAAAAACCAGATGCTGGCCGAGCTGCCGAGCAGCTTCCAGCAGCAGCGCCTGTTCATCGCCTACACCATCTCCGGAGGCGTCCGCAGGGCTGGCGTCCAGTACGGCGACCGATACGCGTACTGGAAGAGGTACGACAAGCAGTTGGCCCTCATTGAGCCGAATGTCGCGGTCCGTACATCCGGCGACCTGGAATCTCAAAAGGGCCGGGAGCGTGTCTTCACCGACCGTGTCCTGCTCAGCGTGCCCATCACCACGATGGGACCGAATGGAGGCCCCGTGATCGACATGGACGCGCTGCTCGTCGGGCAGGCCTCCAAGTTCTTCGGTAGATACGTCAAAGGCGCATCGAACAACCTGGCCGAAATCTCCAAGGCGAAGGCGTTCCCCAAGAACGTCGAGCTTGCCTTCACGCTTCCCTTGCGAGACGGGCGCATTGGGACGCTCCACTATTCGATCAGCGTGCTGCCCAAGAGCACCGGATATAAGCCGCGCGATGCTGATGCTCGTATCGGCTACTTCACCACGACGCACCGTGATGTGGGCAAGCCCGGAGCCGATACCCCGTGGGTTCGCTACATCAACCGCTGGAAGCTGGAAAAGGCCGACCCCAAGCTCAAACTCAGCCCGCCCAAGGAGCCCATTATCTTCTATCTTGAGCACACGACGCCGGTGCGATATCGCCGGTGGGTGCGCGAGGGGGTGCTGGAGTGGAACAAGGCCTTCGAAAAGGTCGGGCTTATCAACGCCATCGAGGTCTACCAGCAGGACGCCCGGACCGGCGCCCACATGGAGAAGGACCCCGAAGATGCCCGCTACAACTTCGTGCTGTGGACCAACGCCGGCATGGGCTTCGCCATCGGCCCCAGCCGCGTTGATCCCAATACCGGCCAGATACTTGACGCCGACATCGTCATGGACGAAGGGTTCATCACGAGCTGGGTCCGGGCGTGGAAGCAGTTGATTCCCGAAACGGCGATGGAGGGCTTTGGGCCTCAGACGCTGGCGTGGCTCGAAAACCACCCGGAGTGGGATCCGCGGGTGCGGCTGGCTCCGCCAGCGGAGCGCGCTAACGTGCGCGCGGAGCTGGCCTGGCAGCGCGCCACCCGGCAGCTCAACCGTTTCGCCGGCCACCCCGCCGCCAATACCGATCCGACCCTGCTCGGCGACGATCTGTACGACGGTCTGGTCGGGCGGGTCAGCCAGATCAACGGCGCCTGCACTCACGCCTTGGCCAAGTCCATCGATGTCGCGCTGTTCCGCCTCGGACCCGATCTATTCGCCGAGATTGCTCGCGGTGACGATGACGATGACGATGAGGATGACGAGAAGAACGGCGACGATGAGGAAGATGAGGACGATGAGGACGATGAGGAAGAGGAGAAAGAGCAGATGCTCGACGGCGTGCCCGAGTCGTTCATCGGCCCGCTGCTCAAAGACGTCGTCATGCACGAGGTCGGACACACCCTGGGCCTGCGCCACAATTTCAAAGCCTCGAGCATCCATAGCATTCAGGAAATAAACACCGAGGAGTTCAAAGGCAAAGCACAGACCGCCTCGGTGATGGACTACAACCCGATCAACATCAACTTCGATGACGGGCCGGTACAGGGTGATTACACAATGGTCACCATCGGTCCCTACGACCACTGGGCTATCGAGTACGGCTACAGCTTCGAGAAGAACCTCAAGCCGATCCTCAGCCGTGTCTCGGAGGCTGAGCTGCCCTACGCCACCGACGAGGACACGTGGGGTCCCGATCCGTTGGCCCGTCGCTTTGACTACGGCTCCGATCCGCTGGATTACGCGGAGTCGCAGTTGCGGCTCGTCCAACACTTGCGGACGAAGATCCTCGATCGGGTGGTCAAAGAGGGCGACAGTTGGGCCAAGGCCCGTCAGGCGTATGAGATCCTGCTCCGGGTCCACTTCCGCGCGGTGGCCATCGCCACGAACTGGCTGGGCGGCGCCTATGTGAACCGCGACAAGAAGGGTGATCCGGGCGACCGCGATCCGGTCGTCGTGGTGTCCGCCGACAAGCAGCGCCGGGCGCTTGCATTCGTCTTCGAGAACGCCTTGCGGGACGAGGCATTCGGCCTGACCCCCGAGCTGCTGGCCAAGATGACCGTTGACAAGTGGTGGGACGAGGGCGGATTCCGCGACATCTTCGCCGACCCATCCTGGCCGGTTCACGACCGAATCATGGGCATCCAGGCCGCGACGCTGACCATGATGATGAATCCCACGACGCTCAATCGCGTCTACGACAACGAATTCCGCGTGCCCTCGGACCAAGATGCTCTCACCCTGCCTGAAATCCTCTTCGGCATCAGCGATGAGATCTGGTCGGAACTCGATAACAAAGCGCTCAACGGAACCTACACCGCCCGTCAGCCGATGATCTCCAGTCTTCGACGCAACCTTCAGCGCGAGCACCTCGAGCGGTTGATCGACCTGAGCATGCTCGACACGGGCTTCGGCGCTTCGGGCAAACCGATCGCGAATCTCAGCTGCCATAAGCTGCGTGACCTGCGCGACAAGATCGACCAGGTCCTGGAGCAAGGCGCCGAGAAGATCGACCCATACACGACCGCTCATCTGGGCGAGGCGATGGTGCGCATTGAAAAGGCGCTGGACGCCCAATACATCTACAACCTCGACGACATCCGGATCGGCTTCAATATGCCGTTCTTCTTCGGCCAACCGCAGCCGGACTCCGGGACGGAGCAGTGACCGCTTAGCCCACTTCTTGGACGCTCAATCTCGACAACGGGCCGCCTTCGGGCGGCCCGTTTTTCGCTTGCGAGAGGCGCCGCGTGGCAATCAGCTGTGAGCCCCGCATTGCCATTCGGGGTTTGCCCAGAGGTACGCCTAGACTGAAGTGCTCCCTCAAGAGGTTCGGCTTCTTCTGGGTGTCCTCTGTGCACTGGGTGGTGAATCTTCCCGGCTAGGCACTCGTGCCTGCGGCGAGTTGCTCCTGCGTCCAGACTTCGTTGCCGGTGATGGTTGAGTTGACGCCGACAGGCAGGGACAGATGAAGCGTGACGGGGTTGATCAACTCGATCTCGCCGGAGACTTCGTGGACGCCGGTCCTGAACGCAGCGCCGCCCCAATCCACCAGCAGGGCGCCGCAGGGCAAGCCGGCGTGCCGCAGCAGCCGAGACCCGTGGCTGTGCGGGTACCAGCTTGCCGCGGCGAGCAGGACGTTGATCAGCTCACCCTGCAAATGTTCGGGAATCGCGATCGGCTGGTGGATCACTCCGAAGGCGCCACCCTTGGCATTGAACGCAAAGTGAACGTCACGCATCCCCGGCCGAATGATGAAGCACTCCTGCGGCGGCCGAAGGTGTACGATCGCATCCACCGGGTTCTCGAAACGATTCTGGTAGTAAACACTCAGCTCCGCCTGCGTGCCGCGGGCGCGAATCATGGGCATGAACGATAATCCATCGGCGTCGTAGTAGATGTCTCCGACGACTTCCTTGAGGTGGTCGTGCAGCTTTTCCTCGAACATCAGGGCGTAGATCAGCCATGCCGCTGAGATCAGAATGATCGCCGGCAAGGTGACTCGCTGGTACCAGATGAACGGAGAGTCCGAGCCGAGGATGAACCAGGCCACACTCGCCCAGATGACCGAGGCGATGAGCATGATCACCAGGCAGAAGTTCCGCGTCTCGTGCACCGGCCAGACCTTCGTTCGTGCCCCTTGCTACGCGACTGCTGAAGCCGTGCCCTTCATGCAGCGCAAGCATCCTCAACGGTATGCGCCCCCCCGACGGGCAGCACCACCTTGCATCTTATAGTATCGGGCTTGTTGCAGACTCCACCGGAGCTTTCCGGCTCGGTGCGCCAATGCCGGACAAGGCCTGCGGATCGTAGCCATGGACTTTGACCATCCTCCCGCCGACCCGATCGCCCAACTGAACCGGTGGCTCGAAGAGGCCAAACAGACCGACCTGCGCAATCCCCATGCGATGAGCCTGGCGACGATTGATCCCGACGGCCGACCGTCGGTTCGGGTGGTGCTGCTGAAAGGTCTCGATGGACAGGGCGCGGTCTTCTATACGAATCGCATCAGCCGCAAGGGCCGGGCACTGGAGTCCAACCCCAGCGCCGCGTTGCTGTTTCACTGGGACACGTTGCAACGGCAGGTGAGCGTCGAGGGCAGGGTGTCTGTGGTGGAGGATGCCCAATGTGACGCGTATTTCGCCACTCGACCCCGTTCGGCCCAAATCGGCGCCTGGGCCAGCCTGCAATCGCAGCCGATCGAGAGCCGCGCGGCGCTGCTGGCCCGTGTGGCGCAGATCGAGCGGCGGTACGAGGGCCGCGATGTACCCCGCCCACCGCACTGGGGTGGGTATAGGGTGAGTCTCGATTGCATCGAGTTCTGGCAGGGCAGGCCGGATCGCCTCCACGATCGCGTGGCGTACACTCGAGATGATCAAGGCGGATGGACCACGCAGCGGCTGTGCCCGTAGGGTGAACGGGGGTTGGCCACGCTCTTGCGAGCAGGACACCGCCGGGCCGTCGGCTTCTGGATCAGACGGGGCCGAACGAGCGGCGCACCCGGTGGTTGAGTGAGATTCGAGTCAGTTGCTTGCTCGTCTCCGCAGGGAGGCGGAGGAAGTTCAGCCCGACCTCATATTTGCGAAAGCCAACGCGCCTGGTCCAGACAACCTGGGCCCGGAGTCTGAGCTTGACCTCCGAGCCCACCAGCTCGACATCGACCTCGCCTTTCGGGGGTCGATTGCACTGTACCCGCATCCCTCCCAGCGAAAGGTCGAGGACCGCCCCGAGGTTGCAATCCAGCGCTTCCTGCCGCAATCGTCCGTAGGCCCGCCGGGCGTCACCCAGCTTATGGGCCATGTCAAACGCAATTGTAAACCAGATTGCTAGTGTGCCATTATCCTGTCGCTCGACGCCCATCTCACCTTTCAACAGCTCTACAAGCCTCATCAGGGCCGAGGTGAGATCTCCGTCGTTGTTGGGGGTCGCCGGCTCGTTCGCGTGACGGTGCCAGGGGAATGCTCGATCCAATGTTTCCTGCGAAACCGCTGTACTCGTGAAGTGCACGGCAAACCGTATCGTGTTGGTAGCCTCCGTCATCTTCTCCACTGTAGCGCGAATAACCACCTTACCCTGTGAGGCAAGCTGGATCGACTGGCTCGTGAGGTACAGGAGGATTTGCCGAAGCCATTTCGGGTCGCTCTGAACCAAGGCGGAGAGGTCGGGTTCGACTTCGCAGGTGAGCTCCAGCCCCCGGTTGTTCGCAATGGGGGTCAACATGCTGACGGTGTCTTTGAGCGTCTGTCGAAGGTCTACCTCCGTTCTTTCAAGTTCGAGACCGCCGTCCAGGATTCTTGGCAGATTCGCCACGCAATCGAGCAGGCTTAGCAAGGCGGCGACGGATGAGTCGGCTGCCCTGAGGTGTTGCCGTTGCTGGTCATCGAGTCTTGTCTCTCGCAAGAGATCGATCGTGCTGATCACGGCGTCAACCGGCGCAGACAATGCCTGGGTGATCACCTCCAGGCCGTTGGAGTGGACGTTGGCCTTCGCTGCCGCCCGCTCCTTCTCCAGTTGTTCGCACTTGGTGGTCAGCTCGGTCAGTCGGCGCTCGAGTCCGTCCTTGGACGCAAGCAGGCTGGTCTTCGCTTGGGCCTCCGCCACCGCTTCCGTTTGCGCCGTTCTCAGTTGTTCGCATTCGGCGGTCAGCCTGGTCAGCCGGCGCTCGAGTCCCTCATTGAGCACCTGTGTCTCGATGCTTGTCTGATCCTCAGCCTCCGTCGCTGCCCGCTCGTTTCTCAGTTGCTTGCACTCGGAGTTCAACTGGGCCAACTGTTCCTCGAGTCCCTCCTTGGACGCAAGCAGGCTGGTCTTGGCTTGGACCTCAGCCTCCGCCGCGGCTCGTTCGTTTCGTAGTTCTTCGCACTCGGAGTTCAACTGGGCCAACTGTTCCTCGAGTCCCTCCTTGGACGCAAGCAGGCTGGTCTTGGCTTGGACCTCAGCCTCCGCCGCCGCTCGCTCGTTTCGTAGTTCTTCGCACTCGGAGGTCAACTGGGCCAACTGTTCCTCGAGTCCCTCCTTGGACGCAAGCAGGTTGGTCTTGGCTTGGACCTCAGCCTCCGCCGCGGCTCGCTCATCTTTCAGTTGTTCGCGTTCGGCGGTCAGCTCGGTCAACCGGTGCTCCAGCACTCCTTTGGCGGCCAACAGCTCGCTCTTGGCGCTGAGCTGGGCCTTCACCTCCGCCAGCTCCCTGGCCAGGCGTTCACACTTGGCGCTCAGCTTGGCGAACCGCTCCTGGAGCGCCTCGCTGGAAGCCAACTGCTTTTTCTGGTCGCGGACCTCGGCTTCCGCCGTTGCGAGCCAGGTGGTTGCGGTATTTCGTGCTGCGTCGAGATGCTCGCACTTGGCGGTCAGTTCGGCCACCTGCTCCTCGAGCGTCTCCTTTGACGCCAGCAGTTTCGTCTGCTCGCGGACCTCTTCCCTGGCGGCCGACCGCTCCCTCTTCAGTCGCTCGCATTTGACGGTCAACGCCGACACCTTGGATTCGAGCGATCGCTTTGAAGCCAGCAGGCCCTGGATGCGACTTCGCCTTTGCGTCGCTTGGGTCTTGAGCCGTCTGAGGCTGAGCTTGGGCGCGAATTGCGTGGCGCCGCTGGCGGCCCGGTGAGCGACCAGCGATACCTGCACTCTGGCGGCTTCGCTAATCCTGGTGATGGCGGGTGCCTGCTCGACGAGCACTTTGATGAACTTGCGCAGATACTCCTCGCATTGCCGAAACCCGTTGCTCAGTAGGGCGGTGAAGTCAGCGGCCGGATGATGTGGCTTGATCTTCGCTGGTGGAGAGGCCCCCTGGCGAGCTGGCGGCTTGGAGTTTCCCGGCATCCTGACCGCGGTCCGATCCTGCGGCGCCTTGTGCCGGCTTGCCTGGGGGCGGAGGTGCCGCTGGAGACGCGCTGAAGCGGCGGCGATCTGGGTCTTGGTGCGCCGGGTGAGATTGATCATCTCTTCAAGCCGGCCGGTGGAGCGGTTGGATTCTTCGATCAATGACTGGATCGTCTGGGTCAGGCCCTTCGCCGCCTCCTGCTCGGTCGCCGGCGGGTTCTTGATACCTTTGCTTGCGTCGCCCTTTGACACGCCAGCGGCTCCTTGGCCTGAGATTCCTGGAATAGTTATCGCCCGGAGCGGCCCACGAGATCAGCCGGTTTGGCCCAGTTATCTGCGAAGAATCACCAGTCGGGGAATCTGGTGGGCCTACGCGGGCGACGAGCCCTCGTCGATCGTGAGTCAGGCGGTTCCGATATTCCAGGGCGTGCCGGCCTCGAGGCTGATCGTTGCGCGTGGCCCATCAGGTCTCGTTGAGTGAGGCGGTCCGCCATGTTTGCATGGTCGCCGCCACCCACCCCGATGCGAGCGGGTCGCCGGCCGAGGGTCATGCACGGTGCTTCACCCGCTGAATGAGGGTGCCTCGTGAGAGCCCTCCGCTCGATGTGGCGACAGGTGATCGATTGGGTCTTGGCTGGGGGCTTGCCAAGACGGAGGGTTTTCGATCTAATGGTGCGTTCATTTGGCTGGAGCAAGGCGCCCGTCCCATGCCTATACGCATCAAGGCCCGCGGAGGTGAGTCGGTGGAGCAGATGCTCCGCCGGTTCAAGAAGCTGTGTGAAAAGGAGGGCCTGACCAAAGAGATCAAGCGCCGGCAGTACTTCGAGAAGCCGTCGGAGCGCCGTCGGCGCGCCCTGCGCAAGTCGATCCAGCGCGCGATTCGGGCTGAACAGCCCAGGCAGCTCCGGCCGCCCAGAAAGTCCGGAAGAAGATAGGAATTGTCGAGCCCCATCCTGCCGGTCTTGCGGCGGGCCCGAACCGCCGCCGAGATCATCTTGCGAGCCTGCAAACTCATTGGGTTCACGCTAACCTACCGGCGGTCGTCGATGGCCGGCCTTGACTCTCCGGTTGCACGCCGGGGATCCGAGCATCGTCACAAGCTCCCGAAACCCTGATTGCCGCCGCGGCCCGGCGGTGTGCCCGGAGAAGGTTCAACGTGAACGTCGTTACGCTCGCCAGCCTGCCCAGCCTGTATTTCATTGCCCCCGCCAGCGCATTGGCAGCGCTGGCCGCCGCCTTCTGGTACAGCCGAAAGGTCATGTCCTATTCCGAAGGCGAGCCTCTGATGATCGAGATCGCCCAAGCGGTCCGCGATGGAGCGATGGCCTATCTGAAGCGACAGTACAAGGTCGTCGCTGCGGTATTCGTGGTGCTGCTGGCCATCCTCATCTTGTTGGGAATCACGGGCATCCAGAGTTTGATGACGCCGGTCGGTGTGCTGTTTGCGTGCCTGTTTTCGGGCACCTGCGGGTGGTTCGGGATGAGGATGGCGACTCACGCCTCGGCCCGGACTGCCTTTGCCGCCAAGCAGTCGCTCAACGAAGGGCTGACCGTCGCCTTTCGGGCTGGAGCGGTCATGGGCCTGGTGGTGGTCGGCTTCGCCCTGTTGGATGTGTCGGTGTGGTTCGGGCTATGGAATGCCTTCGCCCCGGAATCAATGACGATGGTGGACATCACCACCATCATGTTGAGCTATGGCATGGGCGCTTCGACCCAGGCGCTGTTCGCCCGCGTCGGCGGGGGCATCTTCACCAAGGCCGCTGATGTGGGAGCAGACCTCGTCGGCAAGGTCGAAGCCGGTATACCTGAAGACGATCCGCGCAACCCCGCCACCATTGCAGACAACGTGGGCGACAATGTCGGCGACGTAGCCGGCATGGGGGCCGATCTTTACGAAAGTTATTACGGGTCAATCTTGGCCTCGATGGCCTTGGGAGCAGCATCGGCATTCAGCCTGGCCAGCGGGGACCAGGCCGACTCGTTGGCGGTCAAACTTGCCGTGGCGCCGATGGCCCTGGCCGGCGTCGGCATCATCGCCTCGCTCGCGGGAATCGGTGTCGTCCGGGCCAAAGAAGGCGCCTCGTTCACCCAACTGCTCAAGAGCCTGCACCTGGGCGTGTGGACCGCCTCGGGCATCATCGCCATTGCCGCCGCCGGGCTGTTCTACCTCCTGCTGCGAGATGTTCAGCCGTTGACGGGATTCGGGATCGCGGGTTTGCGCCTGTGGGGATCGATCGTCACCGGCCTGGTGGCGGGCCTGGTCATCGCCTGGTCCACCGAGTACTACACCAGCTACGAGCACAAACCGACGCAGTTGATATCCCAGCAGGCCCAGACCGGACCGGCAACGGTGATCATCTCCGGCATTTCGGTCGGCATGATTTCCACCTGGGTGCCGATTGCAACGATCGTCGTCGCGATCATCTGTGCGTTCAACTTCGCCGGCGGCGGGCAGAACTTCCTGCTGGGGCTGTATGGCGTGGGGATCGCGGCCGTCGGCATGCTCTCCACACTCGGCATCACGCTGGCCACGGACGCTTACGGCCCGATCGCGGACAATGCCGGCGGCAACGCCCAGATGACCAATCAACCGCCGTTCGTCCGCGAGCGCACCGACATGCTCGACGCGCTGGGCAACACCACCGCCGCCACCGGCAAAGGCTTCGCTATCGGCTCGGCGGCGCTGACCGCTTTGGCGCTGTTAGCCGCGTATATCTCCGTGGTGCAATATAATCTCAACCGCCAGCTTGAGGATGGGATCGACGCCGCGGCGCTGTTGGACGGACACACTAGTGCGTATGTGGCGCAGTACCGCGGGTCCGGGCTGTTCACGATCGCCAGCCGAGACGAGGATCAAGGAGTCTTTGGCGGCCTGCTCCTGGCCAGCGGCAAGATGCGATTAGCGCTGAGTGAGTTCCTCTCCGTCGGCCAGACATTTGCCTTTGACAGCGATCTCGATGAGATGACCAACACCTTCGCGGTCGAGTTGGAGGGATACACCGTCCAAATAGCCCCGGCCGATCGGGCGAGAATTGAGCAGGTCCTCGCGTTCTACGACGTCTCGCTGATGAACCCGCGGGTGCTCGGCGGGATATTCCTCGGCGTACTGCTGGCGTTCGTGTTCTGCGCGATGACGATGCAAGCGGTCGGCCGGGCCGCGTATCGCATGATGAACGAGGTGAGGCGTCAGTTCGCCATCATGCGCGATGCCTTCAGGAAGCAGGGCATGAGCGAAGCGGACATTGCCGACCCCACCACTTGGCCGATCAAGGTCGATGTCCAGGGCCATCAGTACCCGGACTACGCCGAGTGTGTGAAGATCTCGACCGCAGGGGCGCAACGGGAGATGATCGTCCCGTCGCTGTTGGCCATCATTGTGCCGATCGTGGTCGGTCTGATCCTCGGCGTCGGCGGCGTGATGGGTTTGCTGGTCGGCGGTCTGACCAGCGGCTTTGCCGTGGCCATTTTCATGGCCAATGCCGGCGGGGCCTGGGACAACGCCAAGAAGCTCATCGAAACTTACGGCAAGATAACCGCCCAGGACGTCAAGACCGACGCGGCCATCCGCGACAAGCTCCCCGCCGTCATCCGCAACGACATCGTCAACCGGGCCGAACTCGCCATCCAGGCCGGCCGACCCGACGAGATCGTCTACGGCAAGGGCTCCGAAGACCACAAGGCCGGCGTCGTCGGCGACACCGTCGGCGATCCCTTCAAGGACACCTCCGGCCCGAGCCTCAACATCCTCATCAAACTCATGAGCATGGTCTCGGTCGTCTTCGCCGGCCTCGTCGTGAAATACGCCCCCGTCATCGGCGATCTCCTCGGCATCGGCGGGTAACGGAACGGCGATCGTGATGCTTGAACGAAGGGCCGCGGCCAAACGCGTGTGGTTCACGTCCGACAGCCTTTGGGTCGAACTCACCGACGGGCGCCAACTCGGCGTCCCCCTCGCCTACTTTCCCCGTCTGCTGGACGCCTCGCCTGAACAGCGAGAGCAATTCGAAACCAGCGGTGGCGGCA
>JADFIM010000091.1 GCA_022566725.1 Planctomycetota bacterium | reverse complement strand
ATGGACGATGGTGCACCCGTGGGATTCGTCGGTCTCATCTTCAGCGAGATGGTGATCGACGGAGTGTCCGAGAAGTTCTGTAATGTGACGAGCTGAGTCGTCAAGGAGACCCACCAAACGAGCGCTGCCGCTCTGGTTCTCCCGTTGCGGGAGTTGAAGGAGTACACGATCACCAACCTGACCAGTAACGAGCGTGCACACCGCGTATTCTCGCGACTCGGTTTCCAGACGTTGGAAACGCACACTCGCTTGGCGTTGCCCTTGTACGGACTCGTCGCACCCAGTCGGTCGCTTGACTGCACCATCATGCACGAGCCCGATCTCATTGCTGCCGAGCTGGACGAAGCTCACGCCCGCATTCTGCAGGACCATTTGCCCTACGCGCAGCACTTACTGGCCATAAGCGACCTCGGCTGCTGCTACGTCGTATATACGCCTGTCCGAAACGCGTCCTTCAGGACGCTCCGGATTCACTACATCAGTCACAAAGAGCACTTGGCGGCCATGTGGCCCAGTATCCGCCGCAGTCTCCGCCGACGGCACCGATGCTTGCTCGCAGAGTGCGACGAGCGACACATACGACCAAGCTCCCTGCCCTACAGTCTGCGACGGACGCTCCCCGTTCCTCGCTTGTACAAATCGGCTCGCCTGAAGGCCGTGCCACTTCGAATGCACATAGCTGGCCAGGATAATCATTCTCGTACGCGCTGGTGTACCCGATCAGCGCAAGTTGACCGCCGCCGAGGGTGGGTGGGCGTTTGACAAGTTGGGCGAAGCGGATGCCATTTTCGGCTTCGGTTTGCCAGGTGTGGAGAATGTTGTTGCTGAGGGACACCAACCGCGCCTCCCGGCCGTCTGAGGTGAGTTCGATGTGATGCGGATGGGTGTTGATGTACCGCGTCGATAGGCGTGTTGCACCGATGATGATGGCTGGGGTAACGATCGCGGCGATCGTGAAACACGCGGCGGCGGTGGTGAGGATGGGGTGGTGAGCCAGCCAGTGAATGGCCAGTGAGAAGCGTGACGGTGGGCGGATGTCGAGCGGCTTGCCTGCCAAATGGTTGCGGATGTTACGAACGAGATCGGCGGCGGATTGGAAGCGCTTCGCGCGGTCCTTCTCCAGCGCTTTGAGGACGATCGCTTCGAGATTCCCTTTCAATCTCTTGCTGATCGTGCTCGGCCGAGGCGGGTCGGTCTCCTGAATCACGCGCGTCGCCTGTGGGATCGGCGTATGTGACAGGTCGTACGGCAATTGTCCGCAGAGCAGCTCGTACAGCACCACGCCGAGCGAATACACGTCGCTACGGATGTCGAGGTCTCGGGAGTCGCCGGCACACTGCTCCGGGCTCATGTATTGCAACGTGCCGATCAGCTCGCGCACATCGGTGTGCATCGTGGTGACGGCGATGTCCGAATCGGTGGCCCGGGCGATGCCGAAGTCGATGATCTTCACAAGACCGCGACCACTGGTCGCGGGTTTACATCCCTTGATGCCTTGATGCCTTGATGCCTCGATGCCTTCCACCAGGATATTTCCGGGGGTGAGGTCGCGGTGGATGATGCCTTTTTGATGGCCGTGGTGGACCGCGTCGCAGACTTCGGTGAACAACTCCAGGCGCTGGCGGATGCTGAGCTTGTGTTCGTCAGCATATTTGGTGATGGGTTTGGCATCCGGGATGTATTCCATGACGAAATAAGGCACGCCCCCGCCCCCGGACGTTGTGCCGTCGTCATACGTGCCGGCTTCGTAGATCTGAGCGATGCCGGGGTGGCGGAGGTTGGCCAGGATCTCGGATTCATATTCGAACCGCCGCAGCGCCCGTCGGCCACGCAAGCCGTATTCGCGCTTCATTACTTTCAGCGCGACCGTGCGATGCGGATGAGTTTGCTCGGCTTCATAGACGGTGCCCATGCCGCCGGCGGCGATGATTCTGCGGATGCGGTAGGAGCCGATCTGCTGGGGCAGGCCCTCACCCCGGCCCTCTCCCACGGGGAGAGGGAGATGGGACGGCTGATCAGCGTCGTCGAACAGCTCCGCGGCGAGGCGTTTGGCTTGCTGGGGTGTAAGCATGGCACAGCATCCCCTCACAAACTACGGTAGAATCGTGGTGATCTAGCCGCAAGGCGATACTTTTTGACAGGCGGAGAAAGGTGGCGGTGATGGCCCCGAACCAGACTGCAAGCTGGTTCCAGACCACGAGCTGGACGCTGATCGAGCAGGCCAAGGTCGATCCTGCGCAGCTTGGGGTGTTGTTGGAGCGATACCGTCCCCCGGTGTACGCGTATCTTTGCAAGGCGAAGCGTGTGCAGCCGGCCGATGCTGACGATCTGGTCCAAGCGTTCATGTGCGAGGTCGTGCTCGGCCGCGATCTGATCAGCCGGGCGAAGAAGGACAACGGGCGGTTCCGCTGGTTTCTGCTGAAATGCCTGGAACACTTCGTGACGGATCAGCACCGTCACGAGCATGGGCGCAACGGCGAGGGCCGGCCGAAGTTCGTTTCGTTGGATCCCCAAACGCTTGACGTGATCGGGCGCTTGGAGGATGACGATCCGCAGGCTGTCTACGAGCGGATGTTCAGCAGCACCACGCTCGACGTGACGCTGGCCCGTGTCGAGGCCGATTGCCGCAACCGCCGGATGCAGCGCCAATGGGAGGCGTTTGAAGCCCGTGTGTTGCGACCGAACAAATATGGATGTCAGCCGGCGCCGTATGAAGAGCTGATGCAGTCGCTGGGCGAGCGCGATCCGCAGAAGATCTACACCATGGTTGACACGATCAAGGACAAGTTGCGGCGTGAGTTTTTGCGGGTGGTGGCCGAGGGGGTGAGCGACCCGAGCGAGGTGGACGAGGAGGCCGCCCAACTTACGCGATTGCTGAAGCGCTGAACCGGCCGAGAGGTTGTGGGATCGCACGCAAGGTATATGCGTACATTCACCGGGGCGATACGCCCCGGCTCGCTGACCGCTGACCGCTGACAGCTTCTTCGCTCAGGCGTCCGGCTCGATGGTGACGGTGAGGCTCTTGGAAGCGAACTGTTCGGCCAACAGTTCCGCATGTTCGCGATTGGTGACCAGCAGCATCGCTACGCCGGTTTCATGTGCTTCGAGCGTGCGCTGCACCGCGTCCTGACGACTCAGCGTCGTCAGCCCGACGATCGTGTCGGCCACGTAGAGCATGTCATTGACATCGTCGTTGTGCAGCAGCACCTTCCAGGGCGGCAGGCGCTTGGGCTTGGGTCGAGCCGGTTTGGTCGCTACAGCGGTCGCGGTCCCGCCTGAGTTGGGTTGCGCTTCGGGTTCGTTGGTCGTGCTATCCGGTTGTGCCATCGCGGCCTCCATCACGGTCGGTTTGATCGGGATGCATCAGGATCGGTGCGCTGGGGCGATCGGTTCGCGAACCTGGTCCGTAAGCAACCTGACGACCTCAGCCATCTCGCCGGTTTGTTGATAGACCTCGCGCTGCCGGGTGGCGCCGTTGCCATGCTCGAGAATCTCGTTGACGGCCTGCAACTCCTGGGCGCAGCCGAGTCGTTGGGCATATGGCGTGCAGCGGTCAACCAGGCTGCGCACGGTTTGGACGGCCGACACTGCTTTCATCGTGTCGGGGTCGACGAACATCGCATCCAAGCCATAGCGGGCAGCGTGCCACTTGTTCTGTTTGGCGATCATGGGATGACAGTCGACCAGGTAGGCCCCTTTGTCGATGTGATCCGATGTCCCCGCGACCAGACATTGCGTCAGCGCCACGAGCGCAAGCAGATGGTCCATGTTCAAGGGCATATCCATAATCCGCACCTCAACCGTGCCGAACTCATGATGCGGGCGGACATCCCACCAGATCTCGCGAATAGATCGAATGAATCCGGTGGAGCAGAGGTGATCGACGAGCCAGACGTACTCCGACCAGTTGCGCATGTGCTGCGGCAGGCCGGCGGTTGGCAGCGCGTCCATGATCTTGGAGCGATACGACTCCATGCCCGTGACCCGCCCGTTCCACATCGGTGAGTTCGCGCTCAGAGCCAGCAGCGTCGGCAGGTGGCGCAGCAGCCGATCACAGAGCTGAATGGCTTTGTCGCCCGAATCGACCCCGACGTGCACGTGCAGGCCGAACACGACAAGTTGCCGGCTGATGTCCTGCATTACTCGGGTAATCCACGCGTAGCGCTTGCCGGGGCTGTAGATCTGTTGATACCAGGGACTGAACGGGTGGGTTCCGCCCCAGGCGAGTTTCAACCCCAGCCGTCGCGCCGTCGCCTGACCCCACTGGAGTTTTTCCGTGAGATCCCGCTGGACATCCTTGACGGTGGCGCAGATGTCGGTGTTGAACTCGCAGTAGCTCTGCATCAGTTCGGGCTTGACCTTGTCGGACCATTTCTCGGGAACACAATCGAGAATCTGCTGAACAGAACTGGACAGGGCCAGGGTCTCGGCATCGACCAACTGAAGCTCCACTTCCACGCCCAGGGTGTGGGTTGGGTTGCCGTTGAAGGAGTAGGGCATCTGTGGGTCCGAGGGAAGGAGGTCTACTGGCCGCGAACTCTCAAGAGCGAACCGCGGACGGGGTTGAGCGCCCCACTGTTCCGACCGGGGCGGAGCAGGCCGGGGCCACCCGCCATCTGAGGGTGATTCTAGGGCCGCCCGGGCCGAGATTGCCGGTGACCGTACATCCCGGCGTGGCGGATTGCCCACGGGGCCACCATGGGTCCAGCTGGTCTACGCCCGGCCGAGACTGATCTATAAAGGTTTGTGATCAATAGACTTGTCACCGTTCTTGTCGAGCGCTCACCCGCCCAGGTCCCCGGCCGATTTGTAGGAAATTGGGCCGTTTGTCGCCTCTGGCACCAATGTTTGCCCTGGATCGGTCCGATGTGAATCTCGCATTCGTCTTGATCAGAGAAAGGGAATGTCATGGCAACGCAACGGACTGGTGGGATGACGGTAATCGGCATCCTCAACTTCGTGTTTGGCGGGCTTGGGTGCGTCGGCTCCCTGCTCTTGATTCTCGGCGGCGGGGCGTTTGCCTTCCTTGGCAGTGCCATGGAGGAGGCTGCGGCCGCGGAAGGCATGAGCACCGAGGGATTCGCGGAAGCGGCTGGGACCGGCGGCGCGATGTTCATGCTCCTCGGTCTGGTGGGCCTAGTTCTGGGCGTCTTGCTGATTGTCGCAGGTGTTGGCGTAATGAAGGTCCGTCCCTGGGGTCGGACGTGCAGCCTCGCCTACGCAGGATCAAAGATCATCATGGGCATCGGGGCGGTGATCATCGGCGGCTTCGGGTTCGTCACGATCATGGGATTCGTCTACCCCGTCGTCTTGGGTGTCCTGTTCACGAGGCCTGCCTGGAAGGCCGCGTTCTCAGCCGAGACCGCCACCACCAGCGACACGACCACCGGCGACCAGGATCAGTTCCAGGCCGCGGCGTGAGCGCTGTTTAGTCTTCGACTTTTCGCACCCGCTTGCCCCCCGGCAGGCGGGTGTTTCATCGCGCGTCCTCGGACCTGCTCACGGCCAGCGGATGACGACCTTGCCGAACTGTTCGCCGGACTCCAGCCGCTCGTAGGCCTTGGGCGCCTCCGCCGCGTCGTACACGGTGTCGATGACCGGCTTGATCGCGCCGCAAGTGAAAAGCGCAACCACCCGGCCGAACTCATTCATGTCGCCCATGGTCGAGCCGATGATGCTGCACTGATTCCAAAAGAGGCGAGCAAGGTCGGTCACGGCATCCGGGCCGGTGGTGCAGCCGCAGGTAACGAATACGCCGCCTCGGGCCAGCGACTTGATACACGATTGATGGACCGCCCTGCCGATCGAATCCACACACACGTCTACCCCTCGCTTGCCCGTGAGTTTGCGGACCTCACCTGAGAAATCTTCGCCGGCATCAAGGACGGCGTGATCCGCCCCGAGTTTCAGCGCCTCGTCGAGCTTCCATTGATGCCGGCTGGTGACGATCGTCGTGCAGCCGAAATGCCGGGCGAGATTCAGCGCCGCCAATGCGACGCCGCCGCCGATGCCGGTGATGAGCACGGACTGACCGGGTTCAAGGCAGGCTTTGGTCCACAGCATTCGCCACGCGGTCAGATGGGTCAGGCCGAACGCGGCTGCATCGACCGCATTCGCGTCGCCGATGTCCAACACGTTCTGGGCCGGGACGACAAAGTTCTGCGCCATCGTTCCCGGCTCGTGCTCGCCGATCATTCGAAGGTCAGGCAGGGTTGGATTGCTCTGCGGCCGGGTCGGATCGGCCACGGGCATTGCGGCATTGAGCACCACCCGCTTGCCGATCCACGACTGATCGACGCCTTGACCAACCGACTCGACGATTCCGCAGCCATCTGAGCCGCTGATGCACGGGTATTTCAGATCCACGCCGGGCAGCCCCCGGCCGATCCACAGATCGAGATGGTTCAGCGCCGCGGCCTCGGTCTTGATGAGCACCTGCCCAGGACCCGCCGTCGGCTGGGGCCAATCGTCAACGACCTGCACGTTCGGTGCGACCGGTGCGCCTTGTCTGGTGATGACGGCTGCTTTCATGACGGGCATTGTACCGAGATCGATGAGCGAACTGCGGGCTGCCGCCCACAGCTATATTCCCCTTGCTTCGAGACGCTTCACGCCGTCAATTCGTCGCCCACGCGCTCCAACAGGCGCTTTGTCGCCGCGATGCCGTCGATCTCGCTGAGCTTGTCGCCTTCGTACTCGATGCCGATATAGCCGTGGTAGCCGGCGTCCAGGACGATCTTCATCATCCGGCGATAGTCGGTGTTGATCTCATTGCCGGCTTCGTCGAAGTCGTGGCTCTTTGCGCTGACGGCCTTGGCGAAGGGCATCAATTCGGCCACACCCTGGTAGCGGTCGTACCACTCATCGCCGTGGATGTGAAAGTTGCCGAAGTCCGGCAATGTGCCGCAGCGCGGATGATCGACTTGCCGGATGACGCTCGCCAGCCACCTTCCGTTCGATGACAGCCCCCCGTGATTTTCGATCAAGACATTGATCTCGTGCTGCGCGGCGAACTCGGTAAGGCGGTGCATGCCGTCGGCGACAAGATCGCGCTGCTGATCAGGCGTGCCGTCGGAATGAGCGTTTACACGAATGCTGTGGCAGCCGAGGAACTTTGCGGCCCCGATCCACTTGTGGTGATTTTCGATCGCGGCGGTGCGGGCGGCATCATCTGGATCGCCCAGAGCCCCCTCGCGAGCGACCATGATGAGCAAGCTTCTGACGCCGGCGTCCCGGGCGCGCTTCTTCAGATCGCCCAAATAGGCGCGGTCCCGCGCTTTATCTTTGAAGAAGGTGTTGACGTACTCGACCGCGTCGATCTCGAACCGCGTTCTTGCAAAGACGGGGAAATCGAGCGTCTCAAGTTGGCGTGCCAACAGCATCCGATGCAGCGACCATTGGGCGAGCGAGAGATGAAACAGAGGCATCAGGGGTTTGGGGTGAGGGCCATGAGCCCTCGGCTGGGCCGGGGGGCAGTGGTCTTGGTTGACTTGCCCCGACGATGACTATGACGACTTGTCGGTTTCCTCCTTGAGCTGGCCTTTCCGCTTGAGCAGGCAATGGAATCCGACGCAGGGGATCTCTTCGTCGCGCTGCGATTGGGCGTCACGCAGCAGATGCTGAACCTGTTGCAGGATTCTGGGGTCGAGCGCCGCGGAGACGATGTGTTGTCCGCCGTCGCCGCCGACCACCACGGTGGTGAGCACGGCCACGGTCTCATCGTCCTGAAGCGCGTTGACGATGTGCTCACCGACCTGTTGCTCGGCCGATTTGATCCGGGTGACGAACTGCTTGATCTGCTTGCGATCGACGTGTTGGACGATGCTTGGCAGGTTGGCCTGGGCATCGTTGGAGTCTGGTGGTTGTTTGTCGGGATTTGAGCTGGTCATTTGAGTTTCTGCTCTGCAAAGGCCTTGGCGGCAGTGATCGCTTGGGGAACCATATCGGGATTCTTGGCCCCGGCCTGGGCCATGTCCGCCCGTCCGCCGCCTCGCCCGCCGCACGCCTTCGCCGCTTCGCGGACCCAATCCCCCGCCTTGAGGCCTCGGTCAATCAGCGCCTGCGGCACCCGGGCCACGATCGACACCTTCGACTCAGCCTCATCGGTCCCGAACAGCATGACGGCCGTGTCAATGTGCTTGGCTCGGATCACGTCCATCGCGCTGAGCAGGCTGTCGTGATCGGTGCCGGACAATTGCTCGACGATGATTGGGCCGGCCGTGGCGGAGACGATTCGGCGGGCTTGATCCACGGCCCCGGCACGGGTCTGGGCCTGTGCGTGCTTGTGGATTCGCTTGACTCGATCGCGCGCCAGCCCGAGCAGGGCGTCGATCCGGCCTCTCACCACGGCGCCGATGGTCAGCCCTTGGAGCCGGGCGGTGATCTCGTTGAATTCATTGAGCAATTCGTCGTCGCCCAGTTCAGCGGCGCGGCGTGTGCGAGCTTCGAGTTCCCGGCCCACGGCTTGGGCATCGTGCGCAGCTTGGCCGGTCAGCGCCGTGATTCGCCGCACCCCCGCCGCGAGCGCCTGCTCTTGGATGATGACGAGCTGTTTCGCCTCGCCGGTCTGGGGCAGATGTGTTCCGCCGCACAGCTCGATTGAGAATTCGTTCCACTGCTCGTTGCCCGGATCCTTGAGCACTTCCGCAAGCGGAACACCGATCGCCACCACCCGCACGGGGTCGGGATACTTCTCGCCGAACAAAGCGCGGACGCCTGCGATGCTCCTGGCCTGGGCCAACGGCACGACCTCGGCGAACACCTCGAGGTCCTGTTCGATGTCGGCGTTGACGAGGCGCTCGGTCTGCTCAACTTGTTCGTCGGTCATCGCGTGTGAACAGGAGAAGTCGAACCGCAGCCGGTCGGGCGCGACCAGCGAGCCTTTCTGATCTTCTTCAGGGCCGATCACCGCGCGCAACGCGAAGTTCAGCAGATGCGTCGCCGTGTGGTTTTTCATTATACTGACGCGCCGTGGGCGATCGACTTTCATTTGACAGCTTCTTCCCCTCACGATTTCGCCCTTCGTCACGCGCCCAATGTGAACGATGTGCTGGCCGCGCTGGTGAACCTGCGTAACCACGATCTCGCCGTCGTCCGTGTGTACGGTCCCGGTATCCGATACTTGACCGCCTTGTTCGGCATAGAACGGTGTGCAATTGGTCGAAAAGACGATCTCCTCGCCGAGCTTCGCAGAGTCCGTATCAAAGGGCTTCGTGTGTCGCGCGATGGATCTGATCTGCGCCGCGCACTCGAAGGGTTCATCGTACTTGAACGAATCGTCGCAGACCGAACCAGCCAGTACGTCGAATGGGTCATTGAGGCCGCGCCCCGCGCCTCTTGACCTTTCTCGCGCTTCATTCATCAGTTTCTCGAAGCCGGCTTCATCGACGGTCATCCCGCGCTCCTGGGCCATCACCCGCGTCAAATCAATCGGGAAGCCGAACGTGTCATGGAGGCCAAACGCGTCGTTTCCGGATATTGTGGGCGCGGAGGAAACATGGCGTCCGACCTCTCGCTTTGTGAAGTTGCCGAGAGCTACTGACGAGCGCCGATCGTTCCTCTTGAAGTAGGCTGTCCAGCCTTCGGGAAGGAGAGGATCGTCTTTTCGACCTCGACTGCTTCCGTCAGGTTCGAGCCCATGTTCGTCACCATATGTCTTCATGAAGGCCGAAATAGCTACGAAATCAAAGTGAGCTAAGCCGAAATCCAACGTCTTGAGAAACCCTTGCTCTTCGTCGCGGATCACTGCCCCGACTTTGTCCGGCTTGTCTTTGAGTTCGGGGAACGCATGGCCGATCGATTCGACGACCGCGGGAACGAGGTCACAAAGCAACGGTCCTCGCACGCCTAAAGTCTGCCGGGCGTGGCGGACTGCACGGCGAAGAATCCGGCGCAGGACGTAGCCTCGGCCTTCATTGCTCGGGGGGCCCCCGTCCGTGAC
>JADFIM010000090.1 GCA_022566725.1 Planctomycetota bacterium | reverse complement strand
AGTATCTGGAGCACTAGCACCGCGAACGGCCGCATCAAGGTCTCGGGAATCGCTATCTCGAGAGCAATGGGGAAGCTCGAGACGCCACCACACCCGTCGAATGTCGCGAGCGACTCGGCGGACTTCTGCGTTCATATCACCGTCGGGCAGCGTAGCTCTTTTCTTCGGTTGAATAAGTGAACCCTACGGGATCAGTGGAAAAGAGGATCGCACGCTCGCCCTGCATGAGCCGCCGCACTAGTGCTGGGTCTGTGCAATCGCCACAGAGCAAGCGGTGACCTTGGAAGCGCAGATCTGAATTGAGCGTACGCAATTCAATCAGATCGGCCGGTTGTGTCACGAGCGGACGATTGGCAGCGAGCTCCGCCTCGACGTCAAAGCCATCTTCGCTCCCGTCTTCCGGATGCGGTAGTGCCTCAGCGATAAGCGCGTGGGCATCCGGAAGATCAAAGCCAGTGAGCTCGACGTCGAACCCCGGAAGTTGAACGAGCTCATCCAACAGTTCCGCCAACTTTTGCGAGTCCCAGGCACCGGCGATTCTGTTGAGCGCGATGTTGAGGACCTTTTCGCGCTGCGCGGGAAGATCCACCACGCTGACGTCGGCCTCGGTGTCGCCCCGGGCAAGCAGGATCTTGAGCCGCTGGTGGCCGCCGACGAGGTTGCCGGTGCGCCGGTTCCACACCAACGGCTCGACGCAGCCGAACTGCTCGATGCTCCGCTGGAGTTTCAGGTACTCCGGATCCCCCGGCTGCAAATCACGTCGCGGGTTGTACGGGGCAGGATTGATTCGCTTGATGGGAACTGTCCGTACTTCCATTGGCTGGCTCCTCAGCTGTGTCACGAGGTCGTGCTACGAGCGATCGTAGCACTGCTCGCAAAAAAACAACAATCATTGGCGGGCCCTCCGACGCGGCGGCAGTGACTCCCGCGGATTGGACGCGCGGCAGACAGCGCAGCAGAACCGCTGCCGCCCCGCCATCCGCTTGGCCATGAACCAGGCCCCGCACGCACGCCGCTGGCACTTGCGCACGCGGCGGAAGCCTGTCTCGGCCTCGAGCTCCAGGTCCGCCCGAATCTGAATCAGCACGGCGAGTACCACCAGCCGATACCAGTCGATCCCCTGCGGATCAACGCCTAGGGCCGCCAAGTCGATTTCGAGCGACCGGTAGAAGCCCGGCCCGAGCGTCCGTAGCCGACCGTCGGCGCCGTACACCACCCGCGCCGGATTGGTGCGGGAGACGACGATGTTGCCTGGCCTGCCATCTTCGCCGGAGTCGTAGGCAAGACTGGCATGCACGTGGTCCATCACCGGCAGGTCGATCAACTCCTGCACGGTCCGGTCGCGCAGCTTGTCGGCACCGATCGTCAGGACCAGCTGAGCCGCCAGCTCAGCCTCCTGCGTTTTGGCCAGCGGTGTGGGCAGGCTGCCGAGTTCCAGAAAAGTCATCGCATCCCAATACGCGATGTGGCTTCGCTTCTGCCGCCGCATAGGCTCGCGGACGAGCTCTAGGATCTGCTTGTGCACGGCGCCCGACTCCTGGAGGTTCTCGTTGTCGAAGCGGGCCTTCATACCGTCCCAGAAGAATTGGACCCCGAGCAGGTGCACGCCGAGCCTAGCAGTGAGGCTGGAGGAGGTTCGTGCCATGACCGTCGACTCCTGATACGATCGATCGTAACACCTCAGGCTGGCGGGTCAAGCGACCCGGCTTTCTGGCAGTGGTCGCTCCGCCCCTCAACCCCGATTGCACGGGTCCGGAGTCCACCCAGGGCCGCGCCTGTGGCCCGATTCCGGTGCCACTCGGCCACCAGCACTTCTGCAGACGCCTCAATCTCGACATCGGATCGGCGCGAAGGCCGGGCAAGCCAGCCCCTCAGCTCTACGGCCCCATAAGGCCGCTTATGTCGAGCGCCCCGATCACCAATGCGGCACGGCGATGACGGGTGACCGAGCAAACTTCCCCGCGCGTGCGGTTGGGTAATCGGCGGCCCGCGAATTCGGAATGGACCGACTCTACTGGCCGAAGCCGGAGAATACGGTTGTGCCATGCGCGAGCCGATGGGGCGTGAGCGCGCCGCAGGCGAGAGTGTGCCGTGGCCACCGTGGTTCAATGAGTGAGCAGAGGCTACTCCGCACCGGAGGGTGCTCTTGCCCATGCAGTAACCCTCTCGTCCTGCTGACCGATTGCGATGGAGTCCGCAACCGTGTCGGTCTTAGGAGGTTCGAGGGGGCGGCGACGAGCAAGAACTCGAGGGATTATTGTGGGAGCATGCAATTTTTGTCCGTGGGGCCGACATGGTAAGTCGTATGATGGGCTCTCCGCACCTATGCTCGTCCGCCGGACGCTCCCAGCTCGTACCGCGACGAGCTGCTCTCGGCGGGAGAGATTTGGAGGCTCTCTAGGAGATGATGGATCCCTCCCATCAGATCGGATGGTCGGGTCAGTCGGAGGTTGATGACGCGGCCTTTGCCGTGGCCTACCTGCATCGCCTGCGTTTTACCCGTGATGCCTTCGACGTCACCAACCCCCTCCTAAGCGACATCCTCATCACCGACGGCGATTCGCCGGCTCGCGTCCTCGTCTTCGTTGATGCGGGCGTAGCCAATGCCTGGCCGGATCTGGCTGGGTGGATTGGTCGGTACGTGAGCGCCCACGCCGATCGCATGACTCTGGCCGACGCTCCTTGTACCGTCATCGGCGGTGAGGCGTCCAAGAACGATTGGAGCGTCTTTGAGACGGTTGCGCGGGCTATTCATGATACGTCGATGTGTCGTCATTCATACGTGCTCGTGATCGGCGGCGGCGCGGTACTGGATGCTGTGGGATTCGCGGCGGCCACCGCGCACCGCGGCGTTCGACTTGTCCGCCTTCCTACGACCACGCTCTCGCAGGCTGATTCGGGCGTGGGTGTGAAGAACGGCATAAACGCCTTCGGCAAGAAGAATTTTCTCGGTACCTTCGCGCCGCCGTGGGCGGTGATCAATGACGAGGTGTTCCTGTCCACGCTCTCCGACCGCGACTGGCGCTGCGGGCTGAGCGAGGCGGTGAAGGTCGCCCTTGTCAAGAGTGAGCGATTCTTCGAGCAGATCGTCGCTGGGGTGCCGCGGCTAAGGAAGCGCGATCATTCGGCACTCAGGCCGGTGATTCGCCGGTCGGCGGAAATTCACTTTCGTCACATCGTGGATGGAGGCGATCCGTTCGAACTCAGGGAAGGCCGACCGCTCGATTTTGGCCACTGGTCGGCGCACAAGCTTGAGCAGATGACCAACTTTCGCCTCAAGCACGGCGAAGCGGTCGCTATTGGGATCGCCCTGGATGTCGTCTACAGCGCCATGAGTGGACTGCTCGAATGGTCCGACGTCAAACGAATCCTTGACTGTCTGACGGGGCTCGGCTTGGCGGTCTCCCATCAGGCTCTGGCGGACAGCGATGTGTTGTTGGAAGGGCTCGAATCGTTCCGCGAGCATCTGGGCGGCCGGCTCACGATCACCCTGCTCAATGGTGTTGGCAGGCCGGTGGACGTGCACGAAATTGACCGCCCGGTCATGATTCAGGCGGCGGATTGGCTCCGCGCCGCGGTGGCTCGACGGGCGGTCTGGCGTACACTGCAGCAGCACGTTTGATACCTGCGGAACACTCCCATGTCGAGAAGCCAAACAACCTGTCCCGTCCCCCGTTCGCGCGTCATCGAACTGTATTTCATGGAACACCGGGCCAAGCTCGTGGATATTGCCGCTTTTCTTGACAGGCTCGACCGAGCCGACGACGACTTGGGAGAGGAGGATTTCCGGATTGCCGCGTTTCGAGCCGCCATCGCCGTTCTGATCGATGGTCATCCCTGGCGCTGCCAGCGCATCCTCGAACTGTTCAGTGACCCGACCGCGGAGCCGATTCCGTCGGCTGCAGGTATCAGCGGCGCGCACGGCGCCTATCCGGGGGCGGCTTCGGCTGGGATGAGTGAGTGATGAGATACATCGATCCCCACATCCATATGATCTCCCGCACCACGGACGATTATGCGCGCATGGCGCAGGCCGGGTGCGTCGCGATTACCGAGCCGGCGTTCTGGGCGGGATTCGATCGCAGTTCGCCGCGAGGCTTCTTCGACTACTTCCGCCATCTCACCGAGCAGGAGCCGGCCCGAGCCGCGGAGTATGGGATCAAGCACTACACCTGGCTGTGTATCAATCCCAAGGAAGCCGAGGACATCGGCTTCGCCCGGGAGGTGATCTCATTCATTCCAGAGTTCCTCGACATGCCAAACGTACTGGGGATCGGTGAGATCGGGCTCAACAAGAACAGCCGCAATGAGTTGACGATCCTGGAAGAGCAGATTGATCTGGCGGCAAGGTACGATCAGCTCATTCTTGTCCACACGCCGCATCTTGAGGACAAGCTCAAGGGCACAAAACTCATCATGCGCGCGATCATGGCCAACGGGAATGTCGATCCGGGGCGAGTGTTAATCGACCATGTCGAGGAGCACACGGTCGAGATCGTGCTGAACGAGGGGTTCTGGGCGGGGATGACCCTTTATCCGGAAACCAAATGCACGGCCCAGCGCGCCGCCGACATCATCGAAATGTTCGGCACTGAACGCATCTGGATCAACTCGGCGGGCGATTGGGGCCCCAGCGATCCGTTGGCGGTTCCCAAGGCGCAGCTTGAATTGGCACGCCGCGGACACTCGCCGCAGACCATCTCGAAGATCTCGTATGGCAACCCGAAGGCATTCCTAGGCGCTTGCTCAAAGTTTGATCTCTCTGACGGCATGGCCGATGCGTGATGCGCTTGGTCAGGGAACGATCTTGGGATACTGCACCAATGTGCATGCTGGGGCGACGTGGGATCAGACCAAAGCCAATCTTCAGCAACATGCGCTTGCGGTGAAACAGCGCGTGAGCCCGGCCGAACCGATGGGCGTAGGTCTCTGGCTTTCGGCGCAGACAGCGCGCGAACTCGTCCAAGAGAATCGTGTTGAAGAGCTGCGCGACTTCCTTGGTGAGCACGGTCTCCTCGCGTATACCTTCAATGGTTTTCCGTACGGCGATTTCCACCAGCCGGTCGTGAAGCACCGTGTCTACGAACCGGACTGGAGTGATCCGGCCCGGGTCGCTTATACGAAAGATCTGATCGCGATCTTGGCGCGACTGCTGCCCGACGACCAGCGGGAGGGCAGCATTTCCACGCTGCCGGTTGGCTGGAAAACCATCGGCGCAGACGCTCAGCGGCTGCAGGCTGCGGCACGAAACCTGCTCAATGTCGCAGAACATTTGCAGGAGTTGGAACAGAACGGGGGGCCACTCATCCATGTGGATATCGAGCCCGAGCCCGGATGCTACCTTGAACGAGCGCAGGATGTTGTTCGGTTCTTCACAGAGCACTTGGATCAAAGGTCGCAGGAGGTGGATGTGACGCGCCACTTGCGCGTGTGCCACGACGTCTGCCACACGGCGGTCATGTTCGAAGATCAAACAGAAACATTGCGGCGATACAAGTCCGCCCAAATCAGGATCGGCAAGGTCCAGATCGCCTCGGCGCTCCGCGTCGATTTCGACAGTTTGAACCGCAGGGATCGCTGGGCGGCCTCGAAACAGCTGGGCGAGTTCCGCGAGCCGCGATACTTACACCAGACGGTCGTGCAGCAGCAGGTCGGCGGTCCGACGGTCTTCTATGAAGATCTACCTTCGGCGTTGTCGGCGCTGGCAGACGCACAGGCGCCCGTCGGCGAATGGCGCGTGCATTTCCACGTACCGATCTATGTCAATCAGATTGGCCTGATCGGGACGACCCAGGAGTACGTTGGACAATGTCTCGAGCTGCTGAGAAACGGCGAGGTGGGCCACTGGGAGGTCGAAACCTACGCGTGGGAGGTCCTGCCGGACAAGATGAAGCAGGGCACACTTGCGGACGGCATTGCTGAGGAGCTGAGGTGGCTGCTTCAAAGCGTGGCAGCGGGTCAGCGAGCAGAAGGCACTTGAGGTGAGCAGCGTCGGTCGGACTCTTCGCGCCTACCTCGAGCTCTCGCGGATCTCCAACATCCCAACGTGCCTGACCAACGTGCTCGTTGGTTGTGCCATCGCTGCCTCAGGTGAAGCGATTCCCTGGCTCCCGGCGGCGGGAATCACCCTGGCCGTGATGCTGCTGTACGTCGCCGGGATGGCGCTCAACGATGCCGTCGACGCAGAGGTTGACGCGCGGCTGCGTCCGGAGCGTCCGATTCCTTCCGGCCGCATCTCTCGCCGCGCCGCCTTCCTCTACGCAGCAACTTGCCTCGTCCTTGGTGTCGGGATCACGGCGCTGTTTGGAGCAGCGGCCCTTGCGTTGGGCGTGGCGCTAGCGGCTTCCATCGTCGTCTATGACATCATCCATCGCCGGGTCGCTGCGTCAGTGGTGCTCATGGGCTTGTGTCGAGGAGTGATCTATCCCCTGGCGGCTGCGGCCGTGAGCCGGTCAGTTGACTGGAACGTTGTCGGTTGGCTCGCCGGTACCCTGGCTCTCTACATCATCCTCATGACGTTCGTCGCCCGCAAAGAAGCTGTTGTCCAGGCCGGGGCCCGGCGATGGTTATCGGCGGCGTTTCCGATGATCGTCCTGGCGCCGGCTGCAACCTTGCGACCGCAGCAGGGCATCTGGTCGATCGTGGCCGCGGTTGCGTTGATCGCGTGGCTCGGTTGGGCGGCTGGTCGTGTCTTTGTCCGGCCGTCGGAGATCGGACGTGCTGTCCACGCCTGGCTTGCCGGCATTTGTCTCATTGACGCGTTTTTCCTGACGTTGCTGGATCAGCCCGCCGCGGCGTTGATCTGCCTCGGCTGCTTCTGCCTGACTGCTGTCGGTCATCGCTATATTCTGGGGACCTGAGATGGCCCGTCCGACCGCCGTCATAAATGTTGTAGGTCTGAGCAGCTCCCTTATCGGCGAGGCCACACCACACATCCAGGCGTTCGTCAAGCGCGGGCGGCTTTGCCGACTCAAGCCGGTATTACCTGCGGTGACCTGCCCCGTGCAGGCCAGTATGCTGACCGGCAAGTTGCCGCGTGAACACGGCATCGTAGGCAACGGCTGGTACAACCGCGATCTGGCCGAGGTTCACTTCTGGAAGCAATCGAATCGTCTTGCCCGGGGCGAAAAGGTCTGGGAGACGGCCAAGCGGCGCGATCCGTCCGTCACGTGCGCCAACATGTTCTGGTGGTACAACATGTATTCATCCGCCGATTACGCGGTCACGCCCCGGCCGATCTATAAAGCCGACGGACGCAAGTTTCCTGACTGCTACAGTCACCCGGCGGACCTTCGGATAATGCTTCAGGAGAAGCTCGGCACGTTTCCACTGTTCCATTTTTGGGGCCCCGCTTCATCAATCGCCTCCAGCCGATGGATCGCCCAAGCCAGCAAAATCGTGCATGGACGCTATCGGCCCACATTGACGCTGATCTACTTGCCTCACCTTGATTACGGATTGCAGAAGTTTGGGCCTGATTATCCGAAGATCAACAGAAGCCTGCGAGAAATTGATGAGGTGGTTGGCGATCTCATCAGCTACTTCGACGATCAGGGCGTCAGCACCATCCTCTTGAGTGAGTACGGCATCGAATCCGTCGATGATGCCGTACACATTAATCGGGTGCTGCGCAAAGAAAGTGCTCTGCAAGTGCGGGAGGAGCAAGGTCTGGAGGTACTCGATGCCGGGGCGAGTGACGCGTTCGCCGTTGCCGATCATCAGGTTGCCCACGTGTATGTCAAGGACGAATCGAAGGTCGCGCATTATGCCGAGTTGGCTCGGAGCGTCCCGGGCGTGGAGCAAGTGCTCGGCCGCGAGAAGCAGGTGGCCGCTGGCCTTGATCACCAGAGGTCTGGCGAGCTGGTCCTTATCGCGGAGCCGCACCGCTGGTTCAGTTATTACTACTGGCTCGAAGATGAGTGTGCGCCAGATTTCGCCCGCACGGTGGACATTCACCGTAAGCCGGGCTACGACCCGCTCGATCTGTTCCTCGATCCGGCGATCGGTCTGCCCAAGCTTCGGATTGCGTGGAAACTTCTCAAGAGGAAGCTTGGTTTTCGGACACTGATGGATGTCATTCCGCTGGATGCGTCGCGAGTGCGCGGGTCACACGGGCGTGTTGATCAGCGCCCCGAATCTCAGCCGGTCCTCATTACAACACAGCCCGACCATGAACGATCGGACGAGCTCCCGTGTCACGCAGTGAGAGACGTCATCCTCGCTCATCTGTTTGCGGATGATTAGCACACGCCTCTGGTCTTTGGTACGGCCATGAGCCCGTAGTCACACGATCGTGAGCATCGCAGCCGTCAGACAGCCGACTCTCTCTCCATCTCTGATCGAGGGACGTACTTGTCTTTGAGAGCGTAGGCTGCCACGCGCCGGAGGGGCGTGTCTTGGGAGTACGAGTCGGACGGTGGGAGAACCGTAACCATGCGGAACCAGCCCAATGTCCGAGAAGGCCGCTTATGTAATGCTCGCCTCAATCATCAGGGATCGGCCAATCGGCTCATCAGCCCGGAAGCACCTGATTCAGGAACAGCCAGTGGGCCAATGCACTGCCGCCAGCGGCTTAGCGGCAAGCTGAGTTTCTACTTTTGGAAGGCAGCATGAATGCTCGGCTGAATTCTGGAACAGCACGCGATTGCCCGCAGTCGAGTATGCATCCTTCGGAACGTCAGCGCGATCATTGGGAACGAGCCAACACTGAGCGCCATAGAAGCTCCCGCGCTGGGCCGTGGACGGCCGCGAAACGTTCAAGCGTCCGAGATACACGTCGGAGCGAGCCTGCGCCTTGGCCGCTTCACTTGCGAAAGGCCCCATCCGTGGGGATGCGCGCGACGGTCTTCACGCGGCCCTCGTCCACGATGCGAATACGGTACTCCTTCTTGGTCGCGTAGTCGGCTATGTAGAGACGCCCGTGCGGGCCGACGGCCACGGCGAAGGCATACTCGAACCGGGCTTCCGTCAGTGTGCCGTCCAAGTAGCCGCGCTCCTCGGTTCCTGCCAAGGTCGAGACGACGCCCTCGGGTGTGATCTTCCGGATACGGCCCGACAGCTCGGCCACGATGAGGTTCCCATCCGCGTCCAACGCCATGCCGTAGGGATAGGCGAACCGCGCCTCCGTCCCTTTTCCGTCAGCAAAGCCCCTTTCGCCGTTTCCCGCAAACTCGAGCTTGCGTCCCTCTTGGAGCTTCAAGATTCGATGATCGCCGGACAGATAGACCGTTCCGTCGGCGCTGACTGCCATGCTTCCCACGTGGAAGTCGACGAAATCGTCATCGTCCGCATGGCTCACGAGAAGCACCACGGGCGCTTCTCCCGGGTCGGAGAACTTCAAGACGCGGAACCTGCGCGCCTGCCCTTCCATGGGCGAGTAGGCCCATTCGAGTACATAGAGCGCGCCCGAGGCATCGAACGCGAGATGGAGAATCTCGTCCACAGGTGGGGTCTGATCGGGGACCGGGAAGAAGGTCGAGACGGCGCCCGACTCGGACACTTTCCAAATCGTGTCGAGGTAGTAGCCGCCGACGTAGAGCGCGCCATCGGCGTCGATGGCCAGCGCGTGAAGGCGTTCTTCAGGGGCAAGCGAACGTAGATCGACCAACTCGGATGCCACACCGTCCGGGGCGACCTTCATGAGACTGTTTTGGAAGATGTCGATGAAGTAAGCGTTGCCCTTGGCGTCGACGACGAGATTGAAGGAGAGATGGCCGTAGACCGACGGCGCCATGGCCGCAAGTACCAGAATCGGGCAGAGGAGCGAGCGTGCTGTCCGCATGGCAATGGCCCTCGCACTTGTTGCCGGGCTCACAGTATAGCCTACCTGAAGTCTCGTCGTCCGCAACATGTGACAAGACTGTTACCGGGTGTACTGGTCCAGCGAGTTCACACTCGCTCAACTCGCTCTTGAAGTCACTGCAAGTACAGCCGTTATGATGGCTCCATCTTTCGGTTCACGGCCGACTCCTGGGGAGCCGCACAATGGGATCTCACT
>JADFIM010000003.1 GCA_022566725.1 Planctomycetota bacterium | reverse complement strand
TATAGGGGGCCACTTGATTTGAGGTCGCCGGTCCGACCAACCGCAGCGCTCGCCTCACGGCGATGTCTGCTTCCTGCCGGCTGTGCCCAAACCGTGGGGCAATGGGGGCTGCGATCATGGCTGCTGTTCGCCCAGCCGCTCCAAGGCCGCCAGAATTGTCTCTTCGCTTGGCGGCGCCGCGTCCTGCGACTCGCCGGTAGGTTGACACGTTTGCTCAAAGACGTCAAGGTCGGCCCGCAGCAGATCCACGCAGGCTCTGCGCGATGCCTCCGTAGGTTCCTTGGCTAATGCGATCTCAATCAACCGGATGGCCGCATTCGCACGATATTGACTCAACAGCATCTGGGTCCGCACGTCCGAGAGCCTGGCCAATGCCTCCAATGCCTTGACGTTCGAGGGTTGCGCCGCCCGTTCGGACAGCTCGAACAAGCTCATCTCCAGCTCCCTGGCCAACTCCGCGGGCGATAGATCCGCTTCGACAATCCGCGCGATCACATGCTCGTCAAACGCTTTGCACTTTCGACGCGGCCTTTGTGGCGCTGACATCAACGATTTCGCCTCATGCTTGTGTCATGGCTCCGCATGGATATGCGGGGGTTGGGCCCGCGGACTTGCAGCGGCGGCTAAGCTCCTGTTGGCTCATCCAGAGCCAGCAACTCCACCAGCGCTGCGCTTCGATCCCGTGTGAGAGGTCTGAGCTTCTTAAACAGCCGATCACGCTGGCCGGCGGTAAGGAAGAACGTCACCGCCTGGGGCATCGTCGCCAGGTCGGGCGGCTGTGCAGGCGCCGGTGGTGGCTGAGTGGCCGCGATGAGCTTGCCAATGCGGCTGACATCCTCAGGGAGGTGAGAGGCCAACGCTTTGACGCCCATCGAACCTGCGAGGCGTGCGAGGAGCTCTCCACGACGGTACGGATCATCATCGCCGCGCAACCGGTTAAGCGTCGCCAGCAGCAAGTCAGCACGTTGATCGTCTACCTCCCACACCTCGCACCGAGCGTGCGGATGGCCAAGCCGGCGAAGCGCCTTGGCTCGATGATGGCCGTCGAGAATCTGGTACCGGTCCTTCTTTGCGGGGTGGGGCCGAACGATCAGCGGCGGATAGTCCCCTGACTCGCCCAGATGGGCGATGAGCTTCTCCAGCAGGCTCTCGCCCATGCGGTTCGCGTTGCCGGGATGTTCGTCGAGCCGGTCGAGTGGGATGTTCGGCATGGCTGGGAGGGTCCAGACGCAGTTGCGTTACAAGATCGAAGCGGTTGGGCTCCCGTCACCGATTCCTTCTCATGCCTCCGTATCGTTGTGGTGGTAGAGGTAATACACCGGCTGCGACATCAGCCGATCACGAGCGGCGACCAGCAGATCGTCGAGCGCGAGAGCGTTGAGCCGATGCTTTGGCGTGCGAAAGGCGATGCGATGCCACCGTCGGAGCTCCATTTCGATCCATCGCTGGTCCTCTGGGCGATGCTTGTCAAGGGCGTCACGGACCAGCCGTCGGCAGGCAAGCAGCCCAGGAGGAACCTCCAGCCGATCGAACGCGTCGATCAGCCGGGCGTACTCGGGCCTCGGCGGACGGTCGTAGCGGGTCATGCCGGCTCGCTCGAAGAAGGGATGAACCCGCCCCATCGCGGCCAGCGCTTCGGTAAAGATCGTCTCTGGATGCTCCAGGGCATGGCGGACCAGTTGCACCGCCAGCCCCAACCCGCGCCATCGCGGGTCGATCACGACTCGATTGATGGTGCGGAACTCGTGGTTGAGCATGGCTGCCGTTGCCCTGTCTCCAATGCCTCGGTAGCGATTGTTCGTCGCGTAGTCACGAAGCTGACAGCCGAGAGACGGAAGTGACCGTAGCAGGACGCCGACGACTGTGGTTTCGTTGTGCCGACGCCGGAATCGACCGACCACCGTCGGTGCCCTGTAAACGAGACGGTAGACCTTGGTGACGGCGCCCGGCTGGCCTGATTTGTAATGGAATGGTGAAAGGTGCCTGTAGTCGGCGAACGTGCCGGCTTCGGTGCGCAGCTTCTGGACGATTGATGCTGCGGGAAGGCGCTCGAAACGTTGGCGAAGTGATTCCCGCGGGTTGTCACATACGGCTGGGCTGCAAGCTCCGTCGATCATTGCAGCACCACCTCCATCTGCTCGCCCAGGCCCTTGTACACGAGCACCTGCGGCTGAAGCGCTTCGAGCAGATCATCGTGGCTGGTCGCGGCGACGAAAGTGTGGCCGGATCGGCGGGTCCAGCGGTACACATTGCGGGCGATGATCTGGGCGGTCTGGCGGTCTAGGGTCGCCCCGAATTCGTCGGCCAGTATCACAGCGCCCGCATCTTCACGTTCGGCCAGCTCAATCGTCTGCGCCAGGCGAAGCCGGTATCTCTGGCCGTCGCTCAGCTCGCAGGGGCAACGAAGCATCACAAAGGCGTCGCCAAGCCCCGCCATGGCCAGCAGCGACGTAACCCGTGATAACGGAAGATCGAACACATCGACCAGCGGCACTTCAGGCAAAGAGGCCTGTTGATCGAAACGGATCACGCCAACGCTGTTCATATCGCACTGCTCCCCGATCAACGCGAGGATCGTGGATTTCCCGCCGCCGGAGGGCCCGGTGACGAAGACCACTGCGCCCTGCGGCAGTGGGATCTCGCACGGTGGGACAACCTGCAACCTCCGTTGATCATCCACGCCCAACCCAAACATGACGGCCATCTCCAGCACTCGCGGTGACGGACGGACAGCCGTCGCGACGCTGCGCTCAACGCGGATGCTGCGCATCAAGCGCTCCCGTCGGCCCGCGCCGCTGAAGATCGTGGTCGATCAAGAATCGGATGCGGGCGATCTCCTGCCTGATCTGATGCAGGCTTAGGCCGGTGGAGGCAGCGGTCTGCCGCTGCGATGCGCCCTGGAGAAAGACGAGTTCCGCGACACGGCGACGTGTTGACGGCCAATCTTGCCGCTGCCGCAGGACCAACTGAAAATGATCGGAGCCGATCCGCTCCAGAAGCCTCTGGACCCGCCGACGCACCGTCCGAGGCCGTTGGCCCACAGCGCGGGCGAAGTCGCTGGCCGTCATCCCTCGGTCGTAGATTGCCCGCAGCAGGGCCTGATCCCCAGTCCGAAGGGGGGCCACATAATCCAGGATTCGCTCGGCCAGGCCACGGTGCTGGCGGAGCCTGGCGGCCTCGTCGGCACTCGCCTCGAATATCACAATAAACGCTCCACAAACGGGTTACAAGAAACGACGCCCAATATGAGTTTTCATACTTGCAAACTATCGAACAATGTTTACACTATTGGCAGGCGCAAAGCAAGCCCAGAGTTCACATTTTAGTAAACTTTTTGAATCTTGACGGGAGGTTCACATGGCGACCATTGGCCGCCTGATCCGCGACGAGCGGAAACAGGCCGGGATGACCCAGGAGGCATTGGCCAAGGTGCTCCGGTGCAGCAAGTCGCATCTGTCGTTGATGGAGTCCGGCCAGCGGACGGTCTCGGCGTCCAAGGCCCGTCAGATTGAGTCGGCCCTGGGGATCACCGATGCTCGATTGATTGCGGCATTGCAATGGGACAGCACGCCGGCCGAGGTCAAGGCTCGCGTGGCAACCTCACAGGCCCTGGCTGGGCGGTTGAGGCAGGCGGCCCGTCGAGGCGAGAGCCTTGACGAGCTGTTTCGCACCGGAGAGCTGCGGGAGATCATCGAGCAGTTCACCGCCAACGTGGACGAGCCCCTTCCGTTAGGTCGGCAGATCCCGGTCATCAACCAGGTTGCCGCCGGGTATCCCCGGGAGTTCACCGACCTGGACTATCCAGCGTCGATTGCCGACGAGCACATCGCCTGCCCCGATGTCACCGACCCACAGGCGTTCGCGGCGCGGGTCGTGGGCGACTCAATGGAGCCGGGCTACCGCGAAGGCGAGATCGTGATTTTCTCACCCGCCCTGCTCACGCCGTCGGGATCGGACTGCTTTGTGCGCCTCCTGCGCGACAACGAGACCACTTTCAAGCGCATCTACATCGAGGACGATGGCCGGACGATCCGCCTGCAGCCGCTGAACAACAAGTACCCGCCGACGTCCGTCGATCGCGAGGACATCGGCGGGATGTACGCCGCCGCATACGTGATGCGAAGGGTGGGGCAGTGACCCGACGGGTTCCTGGAGGGTGCAGATCGCTTCGAAGCTCATTCGCCCGCAATTGCGCTAATCCACCGGCAACCAGGGAATAACCACCTGGACAAGCACCACAAGTACGATCGCCAGGGCGGCGATTGCCCCTACGATCTGCACGGTCATCAACAACACTCGTCGCCAGTAATGGTCGAGACTGGGCATCCGCAGCGCCAGGTAGATCACGGACACGCTGAACGACAATGGGACCAGCAGCAGATACCACCAATCGTGTACCGCATTGATCGGGTCGAGAAACGGAATGTAGGCGAGCACGGGGATCATGGTTCGGCGCTGCCGCGCCGCCGCCGATCCGCAACTCTTCTGGACGGATGGTGAAGCGCGTCGAGAATCACGACGAGGTTCATCAATCCGGCCAGTGCGCAAAAGAGTGTGCCCATCTCATTGACGCGGCCGAGGCCCTTGCGGCCCAGCTGAACGATGGCCCTGGAGTCCCTCTCGTCGGATCGCTCCGCCCCGTCAGGCGGCCACGTCTTGAGGAAGGTCTGATTTGTGAAATCCACAGCGAGCGCGATCGGTCCGCAAAGGGCCTGGGCCCAGAACCACAGCCGATCTTCCTTGCGGTCCACAACATCGATCCCCCCGATGAGCACGCCGCCGAGGAACAGGAACAGGACTCCAAACATTACGAGTAGACCGCGTCTGCGGTGGCCGAGGCTGATATGTCCGAGCCCCGGCCAGACCCACGCGAGAATCGCGTTCGATGGGGTGAATTGCCAGTCAGATTTGGTCGAAATGGACATGGTCTGCGGGTTGAGGAGTAACTCGATTCTCAGCTTATCGCCGTCCCATGCGGCTCGATTGGCATGCGTCGGCAGTTCTTCGCAGTCGCCCAGGTCGGGCGTAGTGTACCCGCATTGGGCAGCTGTGGACGGCCGGAGCAAGTCATGGCTGAACACGACCAGGAAGATGAGCAGGTCCAGCGCGGCTCAAGTCGCAGAAAAAGTGTTGTTGATCGACGGCACGGCATTGATCAAAGGGAGGCGCGCCCGATCGCTACGGCAACCAATCTCGAACGGAGACGCGGGCCGGGACGCCGCCGCACCGACTTCATGCGAGCGGCTGAAGAAGGCGAAATGACGCAAGAGCAGTTCATGTTCATCATGGCCATCGACAGCTTCAAGCGCGTCAACGAGTTGACGTTTCCGACCTGGACCGAAGTGCTGGAGGTGATTCGAAAACTGGGCTACCGCAAGACAATGACCAGCGAGCTGAATCTCGGGGCCCGGGTCGAGGACTGGACGGAACGGCCGGACGCCGCTAGCGGTGTCAGCAAGGTGAGCGACTCCGAGGAGGATGAGGAGTATCCCGGGGATTGACCGGCGGTGCTACTGCCGCGCTTGCAGCTCACCTGCCTGGGCATGCACATGTTGGCGCCACAGCACATGGGCTGGGGTGATCGCGATCACGCCTGCTTCTGGTACCACTCCGAGTTGATCTGGATGTAGTTGAGCCATTGCTCCGGTAGGTCCTCCTCAGGGAAGATCGCCTGAACCGGGCACTCATCGACGCACAAGCCGCAGTCGATGCACGTGTCCGGGTCGATGTACAGCATTTCCGCCTCCTGGAACTCCGCCTCGTCCTTGGTTGGGTGAATGCAATCGACGGGGCAGACATCCACGCAGGAAGCGTCCTTGGTGTTGATACAGGTTTCCCCGATGACGTGGGTCATGGCACGGTTCCTCGGTGTCCCTCCAAGCCCTGAACCCTGGGTTTCCGATTGTAGCAGTCGATGTGTACGGAACCGGCAACAGGGTCCTGCCTGGTCGCCTTGCGCGCATAGAAAGAGGCCGGCATCAATGCCAGCCCCATCAGATCCTGCCATTCGAAGTATCGGTACGCCCCTTGAACGGGGGCGTTGATCGCTACTTCTTTTTTCTGGCCTTCTTCCTTCTGACCTTCTTGCGGGTGGCCTTCTTCTTGGTCGCCTTCTTCCTCCGTTTCTTTCGAGTGGCCTTCTTCTTGGTAGTGGCCTTCTTCTTTCTGGTCTTCCTCTTCTTGCGAGCGACCTTCTTTCTGGTGACCTTCTTTCGTCTAACCTTTCTTACAGTCCTCTTCTTGGCCGTCTTTTTCCTGGCGGCCTTCTTCTTCGTGGCGCGTCTCTTTTTTGCCATTGGAATAACCTCCTGTTTGGGTTACCTTGTCGGAGCAGATTGATGGCGGTACGACCGCCGGAGGATTTTGTACATCTATCGGACCTCCAATGGAAGTATCTTGACAGAAATTGCTCAGCGACGCCAGTGCCTCGATGGGGAATCTACCATGATTCGACTTGCTGTTTACGGTGCCGCCGGGCGCATGGGCGCGAGAATCTGCACCCTCGCGCGCGACGATCCGCGCTTCGACCTGGTGGCCCAGATCGACCCGGCGATCGACCCGACGACCACTCGAACCGCCGATGTGTCGCCCGACGCGATCATCGACTTTTCCTCCGATGAGGGCACCCGCAGCGCGACCCGATTCGCCATCGAGCACCGCCTAGCGATCCTCGTTGGGACAACTGGCCTATCGTCCCAAACGCTCAGTGCTATTGATGTTGCGGCTGGCTCGGTCCCGGCGATGGTCGCCGCGAACACCTCCTTCGGTGTGGCGGTGTTGACTCACCTGGCGACCCAGGCCGCCCGGCTGCTCGGGGACGGCTACGACGTGAATCTGACCGAGGTCCACCACGCCGGCAAGCGCGATAAACCCTCGGGAACGGCGCTGCGGATCGCCGAAAGGCTGAGGCGGGACGCCGGCATCGAGTTGCCCGCCGATCGAATCCACGCCATTCGGGGCGGCGACGTCGTGGGGGAACATACCGTCGAATTCGCCGCCGACGGGGAGCGCATCAGACTTTGCCATATCGCAACCAGCCGCGATCTCTTCGCACGCGGGGCGCTGCGGGCAGCCGCCTGGCTCCACGGTCAAGCGCCGGGCCTATACACGATCGAGCAGGCCCTCGGGTTGCCTGCTTCCAATCAGCCCTGAGCCCGCTCAGATTGAACGTTCTTCGACCATTGTGCCCAGTGCCAAGCCCCAGATCACCGTTCGACGGCCCTCGCACTTTCAAACAAATCAGGCAGGTTGCAGTCGTTGACGCGATTATACAACCCAAGCGCCGCCGCGTCGGAGATCCCGGCCGGCACCCGGGCTCGCACTTGACCCGTATACGGATTGTACCAGAACTGCGCCAGGCTGTGGTCCGAAGCGGTCAAGTTCACTGGATGTTCGAGGTCGCTGTGCGAATCATCGGCAATGCCCAGCCAGGGGTGCCCTGGGCCAAGTAGTGGGTTCGTGGGCAAGTCGCCGTGAAACCATTCCGGGTCGACCGCTGCCGGATACCCTCGCACCGTCAGCTCGGCTTGTTCCAAGCCCGCTTGAAGCATGATCTGACTCTGGAAGCGGCGGACCTCCGCACGCGCCTGGACGATCCGTTGCTCCATCCCCCGTGCAGCACGGCCATAGAAGACCACGCCGGCGACAACGCTCGCAACCATCAAGGCAACCAGACTGTAGATCATGATTCGCATGGTTGTAGCGCTGCGGGTACGCGGCGCGTCGATGCTCCGTTGCTGGGTAATCGGACTCAAGCGCCTCCTTGCTCATTGAGGTGTTGAATTTGGGCGAGAATCAGGTCGGGTTGTGCGGGCTGGGCATATTGCTCGGCTTGCATCGCGCGGCACTGCGACCCACGGGGATCAAGCCGGCGCTGGATCGGCGTCGGCTATGATGCATTGAGGCCTGTTCGGCGATGGGCGTCCCTGGAATGAGCGATATCCACACAACTCAACTTGACTGTGGTGCGACCCTTGTCGTTGAACCGGTTCCGAACGTCGCTTCAGTCGCGCTGAGCTGGCTTCTGCCCGTTGGTTCGGCCACCGATCCCCCTGAGGGCGACGGCATCCCGGCGATTCTCAGTGAGCTCATCTTCCGCGGAGCCGGCGGACTGAACAGTCGAGGCCACAGTGATGCGCTTGATCGTCTGGGTGTGCAGCGCTCCAGCGGGGTGCTGACGTATCACCTGCGGCTGGGTGCGACGCTCCTGGGCGATCGCCTGAGCGAGGCATTGGGGCTGATGACCGCCATGGTGCGCGAGCCGGCCCTGCCCGCCGACGGGCTTGAAGCGGTTCGAAGCCTCTGTCTGCAATCTCTCGACTCGCTGGACGATGACCCGCAGCACCTCGTGATGTTGTGCCTGCGTCAACGTCATCTCCCCGCACCGTTCAATCGCCACGGCTATGGGTGCCGTGAAGTACTGGAGGGTTGTTCAATCGAGGCCATTCGTGAGGCGTGGATGAGCCGTTGCACGCCGGTCGGGTCGATTTTCTCCGCAGCAGGCGCTGTTGACCCGGATTCGCTGGCCGATCAGCTCGACGCCTTGCTTGCCGGCTGGTCCGGTGAGCATCGCGAGCCGGTGGAGCAGCGCCCGCCTCTCCGTGGCAGGGCGTACATCAAGCAGGATACGGCCCAGGTGCACATCGGATTGGGCTACGACGCTCCTCGCGAAGCAGACCCCCGCTCGATGCTGGAACGGCTCGCTGTCGGCGTGCTCAGCGGGGGGACAAGTGCTCGCCTATTCACCGAGGTGCGGCAGAAGCGATCGCTTTGCTACAGCGTGGGGGCGTCGTTCCATGCTGGGCGGGACAGCGGCCTGGTCGCGCTGTACGTCGGCACCACGCCCGAGCGCGCAGACGAAACCCTGGAGGTATGCCTCGCTGAAATTGAGCGGTTGCAAGAGGGCGTACGCGAAGAGGAACTCAAGCGGGCGGTGGCCGGCCTGAAAAGCCACCTGATCATGCGAGGCGAGTCCACCCCCGCACGGGCCGTGGCGATTGGGCACGACCAGTTTCGCCTTGGACGGGCCAGATCATTAGATGAGCTGGCTCGTGAGGTCGACGCCGTCACCATCGATCAGCTCAACGCCTACCTCCAGTCGCGGGTATTCGGCGAGTTCACGGTGGCTTCGATCGGGAAGGTCGAGTTGGCGGTACCCGCTCACTGACACGTCGATCCCAGGGTCGATGGGCTGCGAGAGTCTAGGGTGGCCTTTGTCCAACCTGTGTACACTGCTGCCATGCCGTTGTGGATAATGTCGCCCCAACCCGGTATGCGCGTTCGCGTCACCCAGCAATTGCCTCATCGGGAACGGCCGTGGACGAATACGATCGAAGGGGCGGTCACCCGCTGTCAGCAGACCAAGACAGGCTCGTGGTTCGCCCACGTCAAAGATGACCAGCTCTGGCTGGACCGTCTCGAGCTGCGATTAGACAGCGGCGAACTGGTCATCCTGAATCTTGACCGATACACGGTGATCGAGGAGGTGCCCGAGCCACGCAACACTGGACCAGATTCGTCGAGACAGGACTCGATGTGATGGATGAATCCCCCGACCAGTAATGCCGACGATGATCGGGGTTGGGTCAGGTGCGAAAGTCTACGCCGAGACCAGCATCACAAGCAGTACGTCGCTTCAAGTCGTTGCCCGTTGGCAGAGAGAAAACAGGCTCGCAACTCCAACCTTTCAGGGAGAGCCTCCCGATCAAGCTCCAGGTGAAAGCGATAGGTGCGGGTCACGTCGTCATAGTGATCTCGGTTGATCGACAGGTCACTAAAGTCCTTAGCGTACGTCGTGATTCGTTGCAACGAATTCTTCGCCGGCCCGACCGCAAGCAGATCGATACGAATCTGGCCCACGCCCTTGCACGTGTGGCCAAACGCGTCGAAGAACTCGATTCGCGCCTCAATGTAAGGCCGGCCGGAGTCTCGATCGGTAGCCCGTCGGCTCAGCGGGTGAATGCGCATTCGATCTGGCCAGAAGGGCCAGGATGCGGTGGTTGAGCCGGGACGGTGGTTCCCATTCCCGGCCGTGCGGAGGCCGTGCCCAGAGCCCGGTGTAGATGGGATAGGACTACGCGCACATCCCCAGGCGCAAAGCAGGCCCAGCACCAAGATGACCGTCACGCCGCTCAATCGCATCCATGCAGGATACCGATACACGGACTATCGCGGTAGGCCTAGGCCGCATCGGCAGACTTGCTGCGGCGCAGGTGCTCTAGCAGATCAATCAGTCGCCGCTGACCCTGTTCAAGCGTACTGATCGCCCTGGTATTCTCTTTGACCACGGTAAGCAATGCATCCAGCTCGCGTTCCTGCCCCACGAGCTTCTGATGTGACTCATTGAGTTGCCGGTCTCGGGTGGCGGCGTGGCGACGCTCGAAGACCCACAGCATCCCGATGAGACCGGCTGCTCCGAACTGCGTGAGGACCGTCACTGTGCCGTCGACCATGATGACGCTGGGACTCCCGCTTAATCTCTCACCAGAGCCAGCACATCGATGCGCCGTGTGGCCTCAGGCAGGCCGTCACCGTCGAGATCGATCAGAACCCTGGTCTGGTGGGCCGTTTCCTTGACCCGAGTCGAATAGAGGGCGGATTGTGCGGCCAGACCGGCGTCGGCGGGGGTGCCGGCGGCGGCGCCGGCGAAAACGCGAGCGATCGTAAGTGTGGCGATCATCCGCTTGACATCCTCGGGATTGGTGATGTCGGTCTCATCGAGGTCGTCGACCTGCCCGGTGTCAACCATCCCCAGGGCGCCGAGCACCCAAGCCTGGGCCTGGTCGATGGCCCGCTGGAAGGTGATGATCGTGATCGGCAGGGCACTGCCGTCCTGCGGCTTGATGGCGGGGTCGCTGGGTTGAGCTCGGATTCTTGAGACGACCATGGTGGTAGTGCTGGAAACGCTGGTGATTTCGAGGACCTGATTGTCGCTGGTGGGATAGGTCACGACGACCACGTGGGAAGTGGTGATACCATCGCTGATGAAGTCGCTCGAGGCGCTATCGAGTCTTCTGTTCGAGCGGGTGACGATGGCATCACTGGCTTCAGTAAGCAGAGTACCTTCGCCCTGAGCATCGACGAAGATGCTCGGCTCGATCGTCAGCAGGTCGCGGTCGGTGATCATGGCCATGGTTGGACTCCTAGACGATGAGCGGCCGGGACGGGCTAGTCAGCGCTCGGCGGATGACCAAGTGCCTCTTTAGCCGGCGGCCTGTGATCGCTGCACTGAAAACCGGCCGGCGACGGCGACGCCGCCGACCAGTGACGGGAGGAGAAAGGCTTATGAGGTGGTGGCGAGGTTCTTGAGCAGGGCGTGAGCATTCTCGTTGCGGAACTCCAGCGTGTACTCGCCGATCACCTGGCCGACCTCAGCGTCGCCTTGGCTAGCCAGGGGCTTGAAGTGGAAGCTGCGTCCAGCCAGCGGTGGCACGTCAATCCGCGAGCCGTCCAGTAGCAGCAGCATGTCCTGCGGAACCCAACGGCTCATGACGACCCGGCACACGCCGAAGTCCGACTCGTACACCTCCACCATCGAGCTGAACTGCTTCTCGTGGCCGATGAACCGCTGCGAGGTCGAGATGAACCCGTTGATCTGCCGCTTCTGGAAGCCCCCACAGACGATGGTGTCGATGGTGCCGGAGCTCTGCTCCCACACCTCACGCAGAGCCGCATTGAGCACGGCCTCATTGAGCAAGTCGTTGCCCACGCCGTCGCCGGGCGGGATAGGCCCGGTATCGGGCGCGAAGGAGTTCGTCGCGATCGATGCAATGACCCCCCGCATCGTGCGCCGGGTGCTGGTGTCACCCTGTGGGTCACTTGACGCGGCGAAGCCGTTGATCACGCAGTTCTCAAGGTCGCGTAACAGCTCGCGGAGCCGCTCCTGCTTCTGGTAGTCCATCTCGTCGTCCAAACCGATCGATTGCGCCGCAAGCTGGCTGCCCGAGACCTCGACGGTGGCGGTGAAGATCTGGGTGTAGTTCTGCTTCCGCACACGATTGGTGAACCGCGTCGATGGGGCGTCGTCGCCTTCGAGGGCGGCGTTGCCGATGATGATGATCACGTCATTGTCAGCCAGGGACGCCGAGGGGCTTCCGCCGTACTGGCGAACCACGGTGAGGTCGTTGATGCTGACAGCTGTCACCAACATGACCTCATCTTTACCCTTCAGCATGATTTGATCGCCGACGCTGAACCGATCACCGTTGTCAACCGTGAAGATCGTTTCGTTCGGCGGGTCGGTAATGGTCTGGTCGTTCACAGCGTCGGTGTTGGGCAGCAGGCTGTCCTCCAACCACTCGTGTACGGTGCTCATTGCTGATCGCTGTGGGTCGCCGAGGTGATCCAGCAGCGGTGTCTCATACGGACTCACGAGCGCGATGATGTCGCTTACGTCTTCCGCGATTTCAGGCAGGGTGGCCCCAGCGGAGTAGGTGGCCTTTCCGGTAAATGGCATGGTCTAAGTCTCCAGATGGATCGAAAGGTTGAAATTGATGAGCCGATTCACGGGTGCTCTGGTTCGGTCAGTGAAGCGTTGGTCGAAGATCCAGCGGTATCCGCCGAGGTCCCGGCCGTGGATACGGCTAGGTGTGCCGGCGTAAACGCAGATATCGCAGCAGGGCGCTCCGGCTGCCCGTTGTGTGCGCCTCGACCGCGGCACGCTCCAGGACGTCGGCGGCTGGGGAGCGATCGTTGTCGATCTTGGGCCCGAGCACCGCCGCCCCGCGAGCGTTGGATCGGAACAGAAACGGCTTTCGTCGGCGCAAGTCCGACACCGTCTGCTCCACGTCCGGCTCGTCTGTCTCCGCGAGCGCCATCTCCGTCAGCAACGTTGCTGTTTCAAGATCAATTGCGCCCGCTTCCTGCAGCAGCTCGCTAATCTGCTCGCGGCGCTGCAGGTCACTGATCACCCGCTGCTGCTCCTGCAGCTTCCTGTCTCTTTCCCCAAGCTCGGCTTTCAGATCCGCTAAGATCTTCTCAGCGGCCTGGGCCCGCTTGCGATACTTCTTCGCCTCGCTGACCGGGACAAGCCTGTCGCCTCGAGTTGCGTCTCCCGCTGGGAGGGGGCCTTGGTGAGTGCGAGCCGTGAGATTCTGGTCAGCGGTTTCGCCGGCCACTTCGAGCAGTTCATTCTCCGACTTCACATCGTTGTCTGGCGGGACGGTCTCTTGTTCGCTCATTGTCAGCTCCGTAGTGCTTGAATCATTGCGGCAGGCAAGCGCCGCTCGCGAAGTAATTGATCGCTAAACACTCACGCCTTGTGGCTGAAGGCCTGCTTCATCGGGATACCCCAACTCGGCTCGCAAGACACTCGTGGGTATGCCAAGTTGCGCCTTGGCCAGTGCGTCGCTGATCCGGCGGCTCTCGTCGATCGGCAGCGAATCCGACCAGGCCACTTCGACACGCCGATCCGCTGGGGCGGTGCGGTAGACGCCGTAGACATCAAGTGCGTGCAGGATCAGTTCGCAGAGGCCTTCGATTGCCGCCCCATAGGTGACGCGCTTGCGGTTGACCTTGGCGATGGTGCCCATGAGCGAGATGCGTAGCGCGTTCTCGGAGCTGAGGTTTCCGACCTTCGCCTTGATGTGTCCGGCCGCGGCCGGCGTCACCCCGGACGCTTTGTCCAGCGCCTCACGGAGCTCTTCAATGTGTGCTCTCTCACTGGGGCTGTCGGCATCACCGCCGAACCCTTCGATGGAGGCGTCGAGATTGTCGGTCACCCACATTTGTCCGGGACCGACCGGGCGCTCGGTGAAGCCGTCGATGCCCTTTCCCAGCCACATGCGAAAGCTTTGCATCGTGACGCGGTTGGCTCGATCGCTGAGGCGGGTGTTGAGTTCATCCTGAAGCGGAATGAGCGGTTCAACGTCGCTCAGGCCGTCGTAGAACAACGGCTGACTCAGATTCTGGATGTGCACAACGGGTAGCCGACCGAGGCGGTTGGTCCTCTCCATGACCAGTTGACCGTCTTCGTACCGCTGGAAATGTGTTGCAGAATGGATCTCGGTCACCGTCATCGAGGCCCGGCGGGCGCCCACCCGCACCCGGGGCGAGACCGCCCGACTGAGCCGAGCCAGCAGCCCGCCACGTTCTACATCGTGAATCAGTTGCCGGTAGTGAATGATGTACGCGTCGAGCTTTCGGTAGTCGGACCGATTCAGCAGCGGGATCGCCCGGGGCGCCTCGACCGTCTCGATGACCACGTTGGACGCAACACGCGAAGTGAGGTCATAAACAGAGGGGTTAGACGGGGCCTCCCCGGGCGATGGCTTCTTGATGGCCCGTGCCCGCGCCACCTGCGCGAGCCCGTGGGTGCTGATCAGGAAATCCACGTGCCCGTATACCGATCCCATCAACGCCGCGGTCTGCCAAAGGCCCGTCCCGCCGTTGGCGTCGAACGTCGCCTCAAGAATCGATTCGATCTCACGGCGCAGCTGCGTATTCACCGCGTGGCTCACGATCTTTGGACTCGCGGGAAACATGAAGTCCACCAGCGTGTGGATGCGCCAGGCAATGTCGTTCTCGATGACGATCTCCCGCTGAAACCGATCATCACGATCAACCCGCGTCCGCTCGATCAGCCGTCTCGGCAGGCCGACAGCCTGTGCCGGCGAACCATTGGACCCGCCGAATTCATCCGGCTCAGCCAGCGCGTTGCGGTAATAGCTCCATAACCGTCCGAGGCGGGGCAGCGTGATCGACTCGTGCTCTTCGATGAGCAGCTCCAGCAACGCCTCGTCAAGCGGGATCGAACCAAACGGTGCAAGCTCGTACGCCATTGCAGCAACCTTCCAAAGGCGGTGCGGAACGGTTCGCTCTTCACCCTTGGGCCCAAGGCACACCTGGCGCGCGCTGCCGCGTCCGCAGATCGTGCAATCACCGCCGGTTCACAGAAAGGATCGTCGAAAAAAATCGAGATGAATTATCCGACCAACCCGTTTCGTGCGCGCGCCGAAACCAAGAAGCCCCCGGTGAGCGCACGGGGTCGGCCGCACAAAGAGAGAGGCGGCATAGAAGCCGTCACCCCTGAGCATGATCGACGCGCGCCATGAGGATCATCCGCCCGGAAGCACGAAGATGATGGCCGCAGGAAGTCGTTCCCAATTGCCCGGACCTTCCGCCACAGCGGGTTCCACGACAGGCCCGACCGGACACTGAAAGTTCTACCCTCTTGCAGAATATCGATGGCGAAAACACCCCATTTGCGTGTTGACTCTACCCGCAATCGCGGTATGTTGGATACAGTGTTGAGAGACGGCAGCAGCGACGCGACTGCGGCCCGCTGAATCTTGTTGCGGTCATTGAGCTCAAGCAAAGGAGGTCCGCGAAATGAAGAAGATCATTGCTCCCGCGATCGCAGGTATCTGTGGCGTGTTTATGCTCGCGGGCACGGCTTCGGCAGATTTCGTCATGCTCACAGTCGAACTGTTCGCCAACAACTGGAACACATCCGATGCGGAGTTTGACGGCAACATCCCCGACGGCCAACTTCGTGACGTGTACCGCGTATACGCCCACTTCAATGATCCCAACGACCGGATGACGGCCATCGGGGTGGCGCTCGATGGCACGCCGATGACCATCGAGAACGTGCTGGCCGACGGCATAACTCCGGGCAGCGGCTTGTATGAGGCGCTGTTCGGCGGCGCAGGGGACGGTGGCGGCCCCATCGCCGACAACTCCTCCGGCTGGAGCTTTAACCCGACAGGCCTAATCTTCGACACGTTCATGACCATCGGCAACGCGGCGGGCTACACCCCCGTCATTAATCCGGACACTGACGGCCCGTACATCTTCGGCTGGGGTCTGACCTTTCCTCCGGACTGGGCCTGGACCCTTGACAATCAGGCCGTGGTGACGATCCCGCCGGCACCCTATGGCGAGCCGGATCGAAACGGCCGCGTCCTGGTGGCCCAATTCAACGTCGCCAACGGCGAGCACATCCGGGGCTTCGCCAACATTCAGTGGGGTATCGCAGGTCTTCTTGGTGACGTGCTCCCCTACTACAACTTCTACTTCACCTCGATCTCGCCCTTCCCGGCCGACATTACCGGGCCGGGCGATGTGCCCGATGGATGCGTTGACGGGTCTGACCTCGTGGCCATGCTCGGCGCGTGGTGCTCCGCCGTCAACGATCCGAACCCGCCGAGCCCGCCCTGCGAGAACTGCACGCCAGCGAATCTCGCCCTCGCGGACATCTCAGGAGCGGATAGCTTCCCGGATGGGTGCGTGGATTCGCACGACCTGACGAAGCTGCTGGGCGAGTGGTGCTCTGTCGCCGGCGGCAACCCCTGCGGCACCTGCTCCTAGGAAGCGAAGGCCGGGCGTTTGGGTCAATCCGCCGGCTGAGACGGCACATCACACCCGCGGACTCTGCTAGGATTGCTCTCTTTGTCCGGGACGGAGTCTGTCGATGCGCTGGAGAATCCTGAGCATCTTCGTGGTGATGACGGCGGCAGCGCCGAGCTTGGCCCAGACCGCTCCGGTCAACGGGATTCGACCGGCTGATCTGAGAACCCATGCCATCATCGGCGCGACGGTCGTCATCGCGCCCGGACAACGGATCGAGAACGCGTCGATCGTCATCCGCGCGGGCGTGATTGAGGCCGTGGGCGATGATCTCGATATTCCTCCTGAAGCGCGCATCTGGCCGGGGGATGGCATGACGGTCTACCCCGGTCTCATCGACGCGGCGCTGTTGGTCGATGTCGAGAAGATTCCCGATGGAGTTGGCGCGCATTGGAACCAGCGCGTTCATCCACAAGTACAGATGGTCGATCAGCCGGCCCCGGATAGTTCGTTGCGTAAGGATCTGCGGAGCTTGGGGTTCACGGCTGCGGCCGTCTATCCATCGGCCGGCGTGCTCCGCGGCAGCGGCGTCGTGGTCGCGCTGGCGGATGAGGACGAACACGTTCTGGCCTATCGCGAGCGCGCCGCTATGGCCATCGGCTTTGACCACGGCGGCAGTTGGGACAGCGCGACCTACCCCGGCTCGCTGATGGGCGCGATCGCGCTGATCCGCCAGACGCTCTACGATGCGCAGTGGCACGCAGCATGCCAGCGGGTCTGGCAGGCCGACCCGTTGGGACACGAGCCTCCGATCCGCGCCGATGCACTTGAGGCTCTCAGCGACGTGATTAGGCGCAGCCAGCCGGTGCTGTTTGACGTCACGGATGAGCACAATGCGCAACGGGCCGCCAGAATCGCCCGTGAGTTTGACCTCGATGCGATGTTTCTGGGCAGCGGCGTTGAGTTCCGTCGCCTTGAGCAGATCGTCGCTACGGGGCTGCCGATCATCGTGCCGCTGAAATATCCCGACCGGCCTGAGGTCTCGTCTCCGCTTCAAGCGGACGACGTCACTCTTCGTGAGATGATGACGTGGGAGCAGGCGCCGACCAACGCTCGTCGTCTCCTGGACGCGGGTGCGATGGTGGCACTCACCACGCATCGGCTCAAGAAGCGAAGCGACTTTCTTTCTGCACTGCGAAAGGCGATCCGGTACGGGCTCAGTGAGGATGATGCGCTGGCCGCCCTGACGACTACCCCAGCGAAGTTGTTGGGGCTAAACCGCATCATGGGCACGATCGAGGAGGGAAAGGTCGCCAATCTCGTGGTGGTCGAAGGCTCGCTGTTCCAACGCAAACCGAAGATCCGAGACACCTGGATCAATGGGCGTCGGCATGAAGTGTCAAAGGATCCGGATCTCAAGCTTGTGGGCAAGGCGATCTTGCGCACCGACCGGGGTGTAGAGGCGCCCGTCGATATCGACACCATCAAGGCCAAGCTGACCCTCCATCTGCCGGACGGCTCCAAGGTCAAGGCCAAGAAGGTCGTCTTCCAGCATGATCGTCTGTCGTTCGTAATGGACGGCCGGGTCTTTGAAATCGAAGGCTATGTTCGGCTGGCAGGTGTATTGACCGAAGGCACGATTGTCGGCGCGGGCGTCTTGCCTGACGGCGAACAATTCGCCTTCACGATTGCACCGTCCACCGAAGAAGACGGCGACGCTGAACCCATCGACGAGGAAGCTCAACCGGCTCCCGTTGGTTGGGACCCTAACGATCAGCTCGATGCTGACAACGATGACGAGAGCGAGGAGACTGAAGACGACCAAGAAGGCGAGGGCGACGAAGAGGAAGACGAAGAGGACGAGGAAGAAGAGGAGGCGATCGAGCCGCCGCCGGAGCAACTCGTCCATCCCCTGGGAGCCTTCGGGCTAACCGAGCACCCGCAACCTCGATCAATCCTGATTACCAATGCAACCATCTGGACCTGCGGATCGGGCGGTGTCATCGAGAACGGCTGGCTGGCAGCTGTCGATGGCAAGATCACCGCGATCGGATCCGGCGCGTTCGAACTGGGTGGTCACTATGATCAGAGCATCGACGGGACCGGCAAGCACGTCACGCCCGGTCTCATCGATTGCCATTCCCACACTGGTGTCAGCGGCGGCATCAACGAATGGACGCAAGCGATCACTTCCGAGGTGCGCATCGGTGATGTGGTCAATCCAGACGACATCAACTGGTACCGCGAACTCGCCGGCGGGCTGACCGCGGCCAATCAATTGCACGGATCAGCCAATCCCATCGGCGGTCAAAATAGTGTGGTGAAGCTCAAATGGTCGGGTAGCGCCGACGACTTCCGCATCCACGACGCCATCGGCGGGATCAAATTCGCCCTGGGTGAGAACGTAAAACGATCCAAAGATCGCTACCCGAATACTCGCATGGGCGTCGAGGCGATCATCCGCGATTCGTTCACCGCCGCCCGTGACTACCAAGCTCGGTGGGATCGGTATCGAGCAATGAAGGAGGACGACCGAACACACACCATGCCGCCGGCGCGCGACCTGGAGTTGGACGCGCTGGTGGAGATTCTCAGCGGTCAACGCATGGTGCACTGTCACAGCTATCGCCAGGACGAGATCCTCATGCTCATTCGCCTGGCCGAGGAGTTCGGCTTCACGATCGGAACCTTTCAGCACGTGCTGGAAGGGTACAAGGTTGCCGAGGCCATCGCCGCCCACGGGGCCGGCGCCAGCACCTTCAGCGACTGGTGGGCGTACAAGGTCGAGGTCATGGACGCCATCCCCTACAACGGGACGCTCATGCACGACGTGGGCGTGTTGGTATCGTTCAACTCCGATTCGTCGGAGCTGGCCCGCCGAATGAACACCGAAGCCGCCAAGGCCGTCCGCTACGGCGGACTTGGTGAGGACGAGGCCTTGAAATTTGTCACGATCAATCCGGCAAGGCAACTGCGCATCGACCATCGCATCGGATCACTCGAAGTCGGCAAGGATGCGGATTTTGTGATCTGGTCGGAGAGCCCGTTGAGCTCCTACGCCCGATGCGAGCAAACTTGGATTGAGGGGGCCAAGTATTTTGATCTCGACCACGACCAGGCGCTTCGGCTGTGGGCCGAGGCTGAGCGCCAACGCCTGATTCAAAAGATTCTCAAGGATGCCCACGGCAAACCGAAGCCGCCTCAGGAGCCGGCAACGCAACCGAAGACGCAGCCTGCAACCGAACCCGACATCAAACGGAACGATCCCGACCCACCCTACTCCTGCTGCTGGAGTCAGGACGAATGAGCATTCATCACATGACGATCGGTATTCACCCGTTACCCGGCCGGGCGGCTCCCGGGTGTCGCCTCTGTGCCCTGCTTCACGAGCTGCCGCTGGTCTTCGTCGCGGCGGTGGCGGCGCTTGTGGCCAGCACCTCAGCGTTTGCCCAATCGCGCCAGATTCCGGCCCCGCCCCAGAGCCGGCCCATTGTTGTGGCCGGCGCCACCATCCACACCATCTCAGGCCCAACGCTGGCCGACGGCTACGTCGTCTTCCGCGAGGGGCGGATCACCGATGTTGGCCAAGGCGATCACCCGCAGATTGAAAACGCGACAGTGATCAACGCCGAGGGACTGCACGTTTACCCTGGGTTGATCTCCGCTGACACGACGCTCGGACTGGTGGAGACCCAAGCGGTTGCGGTGACGATCGACCATACCGAGTATGGCCGCGTGACTCCGGAGGTGCGGGCTGCGGTAGCGATCAATCCCGATTCGGATCTCATCCCGGTGGCTCGAGCGAGCGGAATCCTGACCGCGCTGGTCTTTCCTCGCGGCGGGCTGGTCTCCGGCCGCTGCTCAACGATTCGCCTTGACGGCTGGACTTGGGAGCAAATGGCCATCGATGCCGAAGCCGGTCTGGTGATTCACTGGCCGCGCACCGAGCCAACGCGCCGCGGCCGGGCAGACAGCCCCAGCGAGAAGGAGCAAAGGAAGCAGATCAAGGAGAACCTCGAGGCTATCGAGCGTCTCTTTGATGACGCCGCTGCGTACATACAGGCCCGCGACGCCGACCCCACGCAGTCCACCGATCTGCGCTTTGAAGCGATGCGAGCTGTGCTCGGCGGCGAGAAGCCGGTGTTCGTGCGCGCCTCCTCGCCAGGACAGATAGAATCAGCGGTCGCCTGGTCCGTTCGGCGGAATCTTCGCATTGTCATCGTCGGCGGCCGGGAGGCGGATCGCGCGATGCCGCTGCTTGCCAAGCACAACGTACCGGTGGTAATCACCGGCCTGCACCGCCTACCTCGGCAGCGCCACGCTCCATTCGACAGCCCCTTCACATTGCCGGCTAAGCTCCACGAAGCGGGAATACGCTTTGTGATTGCCTCAGGGTCTTCGCCGGCTCACGAGCGCAGCCTGAGCCAGAACGCTGCGACGGCCGTTGCTTTCGGTCTGCCCAGAGGTGCGGCGCTGCGGGCGGTGACGATTGAGGCGGCCCAGGTCCTCGGTCTCGGCGGATCGCACGGCTCCATCGAAGAAGGCAAGGCCGCGACCTTGATCATCACCACCGGCGATCCGTTGCAGATCACTACGGACATCCTTGTCGCATTCATCGATGGGCGCCGCATCGACCTGTGCAATCGCCACAAGACCTTGTATCGCAAGTACCGCGAGAAATATCGCCAGCTTGGATTGCTTTCCGAATGACCGGCGCGTGGGTCGCAGCGCCAGGCCGTCCACTCTTGCAGCCACAGCCCTGAGATGCCGGCGGTGCATGGACTCGGCATCTGATCGCGAAGGGGACTCGCCGATCTACCTACTCGTGCAACTCCTCGAGCAACCGCTGGACGGCGGTTTCGAGTTTCTCCAGCGTCTCGTACCGTCCCTTGTTGATTGCGCTGCGGATCTCTTCAACGAGTTCGATGCGCACATTCGGCATCTGCCGGAGGCGATCCAGCAGCCTGACGTGCTGGGACAGCTCGACGCGATCGCCGTGACGTTCACCGAGATCGCCGGCCTTGATCGCGCCTGGGTCGCCCGAGGCGCCGGTCGCTCGATCAATTGGTCCCACCGAGCCGTGCCCAATGGACGAGATATCGGGCATCAGTACAGCTCCATTGCAGCCGCCAAGCCGCGCTACGCCAGCCGGTCTTGCGGTATTGAGGCGTGGCCGCGAAGCCCGACGACCACGTCGTGCTTATCGTCGGCGCGAGCTGTTTTGCTTGAAATTTCGGCCGATCCGCCACATTGGTGCATCATCAGCAGCTTCGTTAGATGAACCTATCATTGGGAGTGTAGCGGGCGGCGGACGAATCGCCCCGGCGTGTTGCCTGAGCTGCGTGCGACCATGAACCAATCAAGACCCTATAAAAACGTCTGCTACGCCGTTGCGGCCGGCGTCTCAGTATGCGTGATCGGAGCGTGCAATCAAGCTCCGTTGGCCCACTCCGGCCTCGCCCCTCACCCCCGAAGCCTGCCCCAGGGCGCAACAGCCTCATCGGGCCACAATGGTTCAACGTGGGGGGGCGATGATTGGGGTGACGATTGGGCCCGACTCAGGCCGTTGTCGAGCGGTAGGCCCGGTGCGGGGCAGCCGCCAGCCCCTCGCTCACAAGCCGGGCAGCGGGCCCAGCGGACGGCTGCTCGCGGCACCATACCGACGCGCGTTTGGACCGTCGTCCTTGCCACCTTCGCCGAGGAAGGACATGCCGCCGCGGCGGCCAGCATGATTCAACAGCTGCGAACCCTCGCCCCGGAGCTGGCCACACCCCGCGTTCATAGAACCTCCAAGGGGTCTCTCGTGGTCTACGGGGAGTACGAGAGCCCTCGGAGCCCCGCTGCTCAGCGAGACCTGCAACAGATCAAGCAGATCACCAGTCGCGGTCGCCGAGTATTTCCGCGCGCGATGCTCAGCCGCATCAACCTGCGGTCCGCCCAGGGGCGCTTCCATCCCCTTGAACTTCTTTCGGTCCGAAAGCGCTATCCCAACGTTGATCCGCTGTACACGCTTGAGGTAGCAGTGTGGGGCGACTTCGAGAGCGGCCAATTGACGCTGGCAGAGATTCACCGGCAAGCTGAGGGATATGTCGCCCGGCTCCGCGCTGCGGGGCTCGAGGCCTACTTCCACCACGACGATGACAAGCAACTGAGCAGCGTGACCGTCGGCGTGTTTGATCGCACGGCCATCGATCCGCAGAGCGGTCTTTACAGTCCCCAGGTCGATGAGTTGATGAGACGGTTCCCTGCGCGCCTGGTGAACGGTGAGCCGCTCAACGAGCTGGTTGACCGGCGCCGCCCCAGTCGCGGTACCCGCGTCCAGAGGCCGATGCTCATGCACGTGCCGAACTTGTGATGCACACCGAGAGGTCCCGAGCCGTTGGTGAGAACTTGATATAGAGACCCCGAGGCCATCCGCGGATCACTTCTCCGCCACCGTCCGCGTGGTGGCTTGCCTCATCCGGTCGAATTATCGCGTGGCAGCTTCACGCCACACTCCGGGCAGTTCGCGCTGGTTGCCTTGGACAAGTCGTAGCCGCATTCCGGGCAGTACGGCCGGTTGGATGGAATGCACAGGTTGACGATCCACTTGCCGCCGAAGAGCAAGTAGACGCCGATGGCGAGTTGAACGATGCTACCACTGTAGGGCGCGAGATACATCGACCACATCTATCCGGATTGGCCAACCAATCCCGTTGCCCCGAATGGGGTGGCGGTAAGCAGCACAATGATCAGACCGGCAAACGTTGCGAGTCCTGGGAGCGACAAGCCAATGAGCAGCACGCCAATCGCTTTGATCATCAGCCGGAACCATGTCTTGTGCTTCATGGGCGCTGCTCCGGTTGTTGGACCTCCGGGGGCGAGGACGCCGCGGCTCATCCCTCGCGTGGCGCCGTCGGCTCATCGCGTTCATCGAGCGATCCAGTCAGCCCCAGCGATATCTGGAACGCGAGCTGTTCAAGTGAAACCGAGAAGTCCACGCTGGTGATGCTCACCGCGTCGCGCACGTCGAGGCGGATCGGGGCAAAGTTCAGAATGCCCAGCACCCCCGCGTCGATCAGCGCGTCAGCAACTTCTTGTGCGGCCCCGGCCGGCACGGCCACAATGCCGATCTTGATATCCCGCTCCCGAACCAGGTCCGGCAGATCCTCCATCGGCCGAACGCGGTGCCCCGAAATCACCCGGCCGATGACGTCGGCGTCATTATCAAACACCGCGACGATCTCGAAGCCTTTGCGCCGGAACCGCTGATACGCCATCAGCGCCCGGCCGATGTTTCCCGCCCCGATCACTGCGGCATTCCATTTCCGATCCGTTCCGAGGATCTGGCGAAGGCGTTCGGTGAGCTCGCTCACTCGATAGCCGATCCCGGGGTGGCCGAACTGACCGAAGTACGCCAGGTCCTTTCGAACCTGCGCGTCCGTCAGTCCGAGGGCATCACCCAATTGCTTCGAGCTGATGGTTTGTTGGTCCAGCTCGACCCGCGACTCAAGCTCGCGCAGATACAGGCTCAGCCGCTTGACAGTCGGACGGGGAATCCTGGCGCGAGAGGGCATTGTCGGCGGTACCTTGGGGTGTTGGCTGACCAGCAGTGTATCACTCCGTAGTCTCTGCGCATCGAAGCGGCTCGCAACTGTCTACGATGGTGGTCTATGCACATCAACGACATCTTCCAGCGGGACTCGATCACCTTGAGCTTCGAGTTCTTCCCGCCAAAATCTGACACCGGCTGGGAGGCATTGTTCAGAAAGATCAGTGACTTCGAGGCGCTGGGGCCGTCGTTCGTCTCGGTGACCTACGGAGCCGGCGGCTCCACCCGAGAGCAAACCCACGATCTGGTCGTTCGGCTGACCGAAAGCACCAGCCTCGATCCTGCGCCCCACCTGACCTGCGTGTGCCATACCGCCGACGAGATCCAACGAATCCTCGACCGCTATGCTCAGCGCGGAATCTCCAACATCGTCGCCCTGCACGGCGACCCACCGCAGGGAATGCTCAACTACGACCGTTCAAATGATGAGTTCAAGTACGCTATTGATCTGGTCAAGTGCATCCGCCGATTTAGCGAGCGCGGCCGTCACCCCGATTCCCGCGGCTTCGGCGTCGGCGTCGCCGGGTTCCCCGAAGGGCACCCCGACACCCCCAACGCCCTGAAAGACCTCGATCATCTCAAGGCGAAGGTTGATGCCGGGGCGGACTACGTCTGTACGCAAATGTTCTTCGACAATCGCGCGTTCTACGATTGGTGCGCCCGATGTGACCTGGTGGGAATCAAGGTGCCGTTGGTCGCAGGCATCATGCCCATTACTTCGGTGAAGACGTTACATCGGATGGCTGAGCTGGCCGGCGGCACACGCTTCCCCGCGCCGCTTCTGAAGCAGATCTACCGCTGCCAGGATGACCCCGAAGCGGTCAAGCGGGTGGGGATCCACTGGGCCACGGAGCAGTGCCGCGACCTCATCGACCACGATGTACGAGGTATCCACTTCTATACTCTCAACCAGTCCGATGCAACGACCGAGATCTACCGCACTCTTGGAGCAAAGGACTCTGCTGATCTTCGATAGGTGCCCAAGCTCGCGACGGGAGCCTCGGGACGCCACAAATCTGCGGACAAATCAAGAAGCAGCCTCGCAGTGCCGCGCATGGAACGTTATCCTGGTAGTCAGAGATCTGAAGCATTGACGACCGGTACTCTCCCACCGTGGCACAGCGCCGATTCCATTACGAGCAGGCATTCGAGCATTACCTCCGTGCGAACCGGGTGCCATACGTTGCCGTTGATGAGGCCAAGAAATCGCTGATGCCCGCCGGGCAATCGCCTAAGGCGATCAAGTCGTTCGACTTCGTGGTTTACGCGCCCGGTAGGAATCTGCTGGTGGATGTCAAGGGTCGAATGTACGGCTCAGCAACTGGCAGGAGCCGGCAGTTCGAGAGCTGGGTCACGGATGACGATATCCGAGGCTTGCAGCGCTGGCAGAAGCTTTTTGGGCCGGGCTTCGAGGCGGTCTTCGTGTTTGCCTATTGCCTTCGCCGGCAGCCTCCCGATGCGCTGTTCGAGGAACTCTTCGAGTTCGGCACAAAGTGGTATGCGTTGCGGGAGGTCCGGTTGGATGCGTACAGTCAGTCGATGGTGAGGCGGTCAAGCAAATGGCGCACAGTGTATGTGCCCGCCGAGGCGTTCAAGCGGATCAGCCAGCCGTTCTCGGCCCGACGCCCACAGACAATACAGCCGGCTTGCGACGCCGCTGACAAAGCGCTATGCTAAAGTCGATGCGCAGCTTCTCAAGACTCGTTGTTCAGGCTGGCTCGGCGATCACGATCTCAGCGGCGATCCTCGCGCCCGCCATTGCCTGGGCCCAGCAAACGGTGCCCCCGCCCACCCTTCGGCGCTCCCAGCCAGTGTGGCTGGGCTACTTGATCATCGTTGTCCTGCTGGCCCTGGTAATGCTGGTGAGCCTGATGCCGTCGAAGCGCGGGCACCAAGACTAGATAAGATTGTCCGCAGGTTTTTGGGGATCTCTTATTGCCACCACGCGCCCTCAGTAGGTTGTCTCATGAGGATTTCAGCCATGCGAGTGATTGCGAGTCAAAGGCCGCCGACTGAGCCGAAACTCATGGCTCTGCTGGCGCTCAATGCGGTCTTGCTCGGGTTGCTCGCGGTGGTCACGTTTGGTCCTTCCGTCGCTGCCCAAGACAGGGGACGAGGCGATTATACGATGGTCGCCGGTCGCGCCAACGGCGCCGATAGCTCAGTCGTATACATCGTTGACACGTCCAACCAGGAATTGATTGCCGTGACCTACAGCCAGAGCAACAAGCGCATTGGCGGAATCGGCTACCGGAATCTTGCCGCCGATTCTGCCGGGCTGATGCGCGTGCGGACCCGACCCGGCAGCTAGAACCATTTGAGCAGGCACTCTATGAGTCGTACCCAACACATCAGCAATTCAGCCGCTGCATTGTGGGCCTCGGCCTTGGTGATCGCTGCTCTGACGATCGTCCAGGCCGGTCGGCTGCCAAGTCAGACGGCCCATGGCGAGATGACCACGAGCCGCGCCGACTACACGATCATGACCACCAATTCGGGCCGCGGAGGCGATGCGGATCCTGATGAGCTGCTGTATGTGATTGACAATCGCGATCAGGTGCTGATGGTCTATGAGATCGAGGACGCCCGCCGGGGGCAAATCATCCTGCGAGATGGCGGGAGCCTCGACTTCTTGTTCCGCAGAGCCCGACCGTAGGGCCGATTGCTGACCTGCGCGGCTCGTCAAATCGCTACACTTGAGCCACAACCGCTTTAGGGAATGTCCGACGGATCCTCCGCGGACAATGGTGACCCGAAGATCGCCGATCCCACTCGGACAATGTTCGCGCCGCATTCGATCGCGACCTCGAAGTCGTTACTCATGCCCATTGACAAGATGTCGAACTGCTCGCCGCCGACTTCGGCGCTGCGGATGTCTTCGAAAATCTCATGGCAGCGCTCGAAAGTGGGGCGAGCCAGCTGGGGGTCTTGCACCAGGGGGCCCATGCACATGAGTCCGCGCGGACGAATGTTCATCATCGTGTCGATCTGCTCGATCAGGTGGCACGCGGCCGCCGGGGCCACGCCGGATTTCATCTTCTCACCGGACGTGTTGACCTGAACCAGCAATTCCACCGGTTCGTCGCGCCGCGCCGCTGCGACTTGAATCTCCTCGGCCAGGCGAAGTGAATCGACTGAATGGATGAGCCGAACCATCCCGAGCACCTTGCGCACCTTGTTGCGCTGCAAATGCCCGATCATGTGCCACCGCACCTGATCAGGGAGATTGACCAGCCTGCCGCTGCTCAGTTGGCGGTGCCGTTGCATAAACTCATCGATCTGGGCTGCACGATGCAGCAGGGTCTGCACGCGGCTTTCGCCAAAGTCCATGTGCCCCAGCGCGATCAGCTCACGAATCTGATCGATGGAGGCGAGTTTGGTCACGACCGTCAGGAGAATGTCGTCGGCGCGATGACCCCTGTGAACAGCCGCAGCAGCGATCCGCGCTCGAACGGCTTCATAGCGCTGCTTCAGGGATGCATCAGCTTTCATCTGCGCCCTCTCATGCGATGTGACCGCCATGATCCTGAGCATACGCGCTGGGCATGGAACCCACAACCCGCCCGAAGACTCGGCCTCCTTCGCATACCGCTTACGGCGTTTGGTCGCGCCAGACTGAGCGACCAGAATGCGTTACGCTACTGATCGATGTCGCAAGACGCACTCACAAACAGGCCGCTCGTCCTGATCATTCGCGACGGGTGGGGCGAGAACCCCAACTCAACTCACGATCGCTTCAACGCCGTCAAGCTCGCCTGTACCCCCGTCGCCGATCGCCTCATGGACCAATGGCCGGCCACCTTGATCCGAACATGCGGCGAAGAGGTCGGCCTGCCGCCGGCAACCATGGGCAACTCCGAGGTCGGGCATCAGAATATCGGCGCCGGACGGATCGTCGAGCAGGAGACCGTGCGGATCACCCGCGCGATCCAAGACGGCTCGTTCTTCAACAACGCCGCCCTTGGCCAAGCGTTCGATCATGCACTCCGAACCTCCGGCAACGTGCATCTGCTGGGGCTGGTCAGCGACGGGCTGATTCACAGCGATATCCAACACCTCTTTGCCTTGATTGATTTGGCTGCGGGAGAAGGCTTCGGGGCCGGGCGGCTGTTCGTCCACGCCATCACCGACGGACGGGACACCGGTCCCCACACCGGCCTGGGATTCATCGAACGACTGGACCGCAAACTGGCCGAAGCGAGCGTCGGGCGCATCGCCACGGTCATGGGTCGCTACTACGCATTGGACCGCGACCACCGCTGGGGGCGTGTCGCCCGGGCCTACACATGCCTTACCGCAGCCTGGACCCCCGAATCGTTGGCAGTAGCCGGCGCGCCGCGTACTGCCAGCTCTGCAGCCCAGGCTGTTCAAGAGTACTACGACCGGCCGTCCGAGCCGAACCGTAGCGGCGATGAGTTCATCGATCCCACTCAAATCACTGGTGACGCCGGCGATCATCGACCGTCCCGCATCCAACCCGGCGATGCGGTCATCTTCTTCAACTTCCGCGGTGACCGGCCGCGCGAACTGACCAAGGCATTCGTGCTCGACGATCACGAATGGGCCAAGGTGCAAGGCGGTGGCTTTGACCGCGGCCCAAAGCTCGACGACCTGTATTTCTGCACGATGACCGGCTACGAAGCCGGCCTGCCGGTGACCGCCGTCGCGTTTGAAAAGCCTCCCAAGATGCCCGACATCCTCGGCGAGGTGATCAGCCGGGCAGGACTGACACAGTTCCGCTGCGCCGAGAGCGAGAAATACCCGCACGTCACCTTGTTCTTCAACGACTACCGCGAGGAGCCGTTTGCCGGCGAAAGCTGGATGCTGGCGCCGAGCCCCCGTGAGGTCAGCACCTACGATCAGAAGCCGCAAATGTCGGCCTACGAGGTGTGTGACGCGGTGCTCGGGCGGTTGGCCGCCAACGACTGTGAAACGTTGATCGTGGTGAACTTCGCCAACGGGGACATGGTCGGCCACTCCGGCAACCTCGACGCGGCGACCCGCGCCATCGAGGTCGTGGATGAATGTGTCGGGCGAATTGTTGACGCTGCGCTGGCGCGCGGGGGCTCGCTCATGGTGACCGCGGACCACGGCAACGCCGAGCAGATGTGGGACCCCGAGAACGATTGTCCTCACACCGCCCACACCACCTACGACGTGCCGCTGATCGTAATCGGTGAGGCGTTCAAGGGCCGGTCGTTGCACTCCGCCGGCCGGCTGGCCGACATCGCCCCCACCGTGCTGGCCATGCTCGGGCTGCAACAACCCGCGGCGATGACCGGCTGCTGTCTGCTCCGACCGACCACTGCCTCGACCCGAAAGGCTTGACCCAATCCGGCCGGCCGATAGACTCGCACACACCAAGGAACTTGGGCCCTGCTAGCTCAATTTGGCAGAGCAGCTGACTCTTAATCAGCGGGTTACAGGTTCGAGTCCTGTGCAGGGCATTTTCTCGTCAGTGAAGTATCCCGAAGACTCAGGATAACTCTCGAAACCACTGGAAGTTTCAGCGCTTTCTGGCTCGGCCACCGGCACGGCTTTCTCGTCGTTTCCGGCCGTTTCGTGCGCCTTCTGCGCCGCATTCTGCGCCGCCTCTGCGCCGGCCGGTGCCCCGCCGCTGATGGCCCGCTCGAAGTGTTCATCGGTCAGTTGCAGGTAGTGCTTCGCCGCGACCGGCTGGCTGTTGCCGATCCACTTGCAGACAACGTGAATTGGGAATTGCTCGGCCAATTCGGTTTCGCGCGTGCTGCGAAGGTTCTGGAACACCTTCGGCCACGGCTCCAGCCCGGCCTTGCGGATGATGCGATGCAGTTGCGTCCGAAGGTTGGCATTCGTGCTGTGGTATCGGGTGATGACGTACTCGGTCCCGTCCTCTGCGGCCTCGAAGACCTCCAGCAGGCATGGGCGAAGCTCGGGGAACAGCGGGATCACACGGCTGGCCTTCCCTTCGTGCCGCTCCGTCTTCGGGCTCGGAACGCGAATGCGACTCCGCTCCCAGTCGATGTCACCCCATGTCAGCGCCAGAACCTCGGAGGGACAGCGCAAGCCGCCGTAGCGTGCCAGCGCGAAGATCAGACGCCATTCGGCATCGGGGCAGGCGTGGATCACTTTGGCAGCGTCCTCGCGGCTCACGAAATGGAATCGCTCAACATCGACCTTGACGGTCGTAGCGATCCCGTCGAAGGGGTTTGACTGAACCAACCCGCGCTTCATCGCAGCGGTGAGGAATTGGCGTGCGCGCCCCATCGCGCGGCGGACCGTGTTCTCCGCCTTGCCCTCGCGGATCAGATGCAGGCGGAAATCCTCGGCATCCCCGGCCGAGATATCCCTTAGCGGGCGGTTGGCGTCGAAAAAGCCGAGCAGGTAGGTCCGAGCGCGGTCGAGATTGATCCGCGTGCGCTCTTTGATGTCGGATCGGTTGTCGATGTATTCGCGGGTGAATGTCCCGAGCGCGGCTGCTCCCCGCGGCTTGGTCAGGCCGACCCGGGCGAGCTTCGTATGCAGCACGTCGTCCAAACCGACAAGCCATCGCGTAGTTTCGTCGGCCGGGGCATGGCCGGTGATGCTGGCGGAAACCAGGTCTTCCACCTTCACTTTGACCGACTCGGCGTGGCGCTGCGACACCTTGCCGAGCCGAATCGGCTTCCGCTTGCCGTCTGCGCCGACGAACAGAATGCGCCGTCGGCCGTTCGGATCGTTGCTGATGCTTGCCATGATTCAGCGTCCCTTCTTGTTCACCGGCTTGCGCTTCACAGGCCGGACCATGATTTCCAATCCGAGGGCTTCAGCCAGCGTTTCCAAGCTCTCCATGCTCATGCCGCGCCGACCGTGCAGGAACTCGCACAGCTGGGCCTGCGAGATGCCCGTTTCCTGCCACAGCCGATACCGGGACTTCCGACTCGTGGCGATGGCCTTGCGGACGGCATCGTAGATCGCGGACATGATGGACAGGATACCCGACACTTTCTTCATAGTAAAGCACCCATTTCAGAATGATTCGGGGAGTCCCCGCCGCCGCGATCGGCCGGTTTATCACGAAGGGGGCCAACTTCCCCATAGGGGGCCACGTCCTGGGGTTGGCCCCCTATGGCTTCGCTTGGCCCCCTATGAGAATCCCAGGTCCCAGGAAGTGCCCAGTACCACGTTGCCCCCTGGCCGAATCCGAGTCGTCGGGCCTCCGCGCCGATGTCCTTCTTCGCCCGCTTCAGCGTCCGTTCGGCGATGCTGTTCTCTTTGGCTTCGCCCTTCACGTCCTTTGCCGGCATCGGACCAGCGGCCAGGGCATCGCGCAGCCACTCCGCCGCTGCTTCGCGCTCCGACCGCTCGTCCTCGCCGTCATCGTTCAACGCCTCATCCGCAGTCATGGACACAGGCTCGGCATCCCAGAAGACGCGGGGAATGCCGTCATCATCGTTCAGCAGTGAGTACGCGAGCCCGCCCTTGTCCGGGGCCAGGTTGTTCTTGACCGGCAGGACCAGACGCCGTGTGGGATCTTCCTTGTCCTTGGTCACGGCCCAGACAGCACGCGCGGCTGCAACAAACGCCAGACTTCCCATCGTGCGATACATCGCCGGCCCAGTACCGCTCTTGTTCAGATGCGATACCGCCACAATGGCGACGCCAAGCCGGCCGGCCATTTCCGCTAACGGTGCGAGCAGACCGCGGATGTCGGCGTTCTTGTGGCTGTCGATCTTGCCTAGGTAAGCGGTGATCGGATCGACCACCACGAGCCGGCAGTCTTCACACTCGCGGATTGCGCGCTCCAGCGCCTCCAGGTCGGTCGCTAGGTTGAACATGCGGGCCGCACCCTCACCATGCTGCACCGCGCGCAACGCAACGATGCGCGATACATCTGCGCCGGCTGCATCCAATCGTGGCCGGATCGTGTCGGCGATGTCATCTTCGGCGCTTAGTAGCACAGTGCCACCGACGGGATTCGCCTCACTCTGCGCATCCGGCCAAGGCGTTCCCCTTGAGATGCGTGCCGCCATGTCCAACGTGATGAACGACTTCCCCAAGCCGGGATCACCGACGATTATCGCGACCTTTCCCAGCGCGATCCGACCCGGCCAGAGCCAGCGCACCGGCTCTGGCTGCACATCCGACAAGCGGACCATGACTGGGCGCGGTCCCTCACCCTGGTCACCCTCGGCCGCAGGCACATACTCCGTGACCAGCGCCGCCAGGTCTTCGATTTCGGTGCGGATTGCAAGATCGTCCTTCGCGTCGGTGCGCCGATCCTCTATGAACTCACAGATGTCGCCGCCCGGCGGTAGATCCGGCAGGTGTAGGATGCGAACCATTGCCGGCGAACGAACTCGATTCAGGATGCGTGCGACCGTCTCGGCGTAGTGCTGGCCGGCATCATCAGCGTCTGGCAGAATCACGACATCGCGGCCGGCGAGTGGTTGCCAGTCCGTCTTCGCCGCGGCCTTCGAGCCGTGGGCCGAAGTCGTGGCGCTAAGTCCAAGCGATCGCAGTGCATCGACCTTTCCTTCGCCCTCGACGATGAAGACGCGCTGCGAGCCGTTCAAGTCCGCGAGCCGGTACAGCGGCCATTGCCCGGCCGGATCGCCGATTGACCAGCTCCCGCCGTCGCAATGGATCGGCCGCAGTTGTTTCAGTTTCTTCGGGCCGCGGTCCGGCGGCTCATAGCGCAGCACGCGCGCCACCTCTCGCCCCAGGCCGTCGGTGTAGATGAACGTCGCCACCTGCACCCAGTCCGCGCCGTGCTCCTGCTGAATCATTCGCAGAACATTGGCGGCTGCGATGTCGGCAGTCGGGAAGGTCCTGCTATGCCGGCCCCTCG
>JADFIM010000089.1 GCA_022566725.1 Planctomycetota bacterium | reverse complement strand
AGTTCGAGTTTCGCTTCAACAACCGGGACAATCCGTTCATCTTCAGGGACGCCATGCGTCAGATGATGTGGTCGGAGAATGTGGAATACAAAAATCTAGTGGCCTAATGCTATAAATGATGCTCGTGCATTTTCTACCTTGGAAATACCATCGCTCAGCTTGGCGCGTATCTCATTGCGATCTCTCGTAGGAACAAACGCCTCGATCTCCACCTCAAGATGATCTTTGCCCAAGGCTATATTCACCGACAGCCTCCATGCTTCAACTTCGACTGCACACTGTTCGATTGTCGTTGAGAGTAGTACCCCATTGTGAAGTTCAGTGCGAAGCCGCTCTTCTAATTGCTTGCCATCGTCAAGAAGTCTGTTGAAGAGTTGTAGAGTTATGGCGCGTTCGGCGTCCGTCACCGAACTGGCCTCTAGCCTTTGGAATACTTCTCTTTGCTCTAAGAGCTGCTGCCGACTTTGTTCTTCAGCATTTTGCCTAATCGCTTCTGCTGTTGCGTTAGCTGTGGTTTCGGCTTTTCCGCGCTCCAGATCGATCGAAGCTGCTGAGCGACATATCCCGACAAGAAACATGCATACCCACATGATGACGCCTACGCCTATTGCGAGCACCGTTGGCCCTATCTCGGCCTTGGCATCGACTTGCCCAATGAATACCGCATAGAGCGGAAGGCTGATGAGTGTGAAAAGTGGGGGAATTAGAATCGCCCCCACAGCAATCCAGGGGTGGCCCCACGTCCAATACCACGCCCGCCGAATAACCTGTCCACAATACGACAAGACTGTCCAGAGCGAGACTGGCCTGCCGGCTTTCCTGGTGCCCATCTGCCAAGTCTACCGCGCCTTGCGTCTGGTGGATAATCACGAAAGCTTTCTCTGGGCTCTGTGTGTGTGCGCCGGGTTGGGAAGCACGTGTAATTCGTGCGCCAGCCGGGATGACACAACCCGGCTCTCTCGTGCTTCTCCGTACGCTCAACGGTTTGACCTCAATACCCCGCGGGTTGGCCGCCTTTGCGAGGGTCGCTGGCGGCGCGGATGCCTTCGGCCGTCACCTGGATCAGTTGCACGACGCCGACCTCATCGCGCCGGCCCACTTCGTGGCCAAGGTTCTTCAGCGCCCCGATCGTGCATTCGTCCGTCCAACCGTCCTCGAACTGTAAGACGTTCGGCAGCCACTGGTGGTGGAAGCGCGGGGCCGCGACCGCCTCGGCCGGCGTCATGTCAAACAGCAGACAATTCAGCACGCACTGGACGGTCCCGGTGATGATCCTCGGCCCCCCGGAAGCGCCGGCAATGATGATCGGCTTGCCGTCGCGCAGCACGATCGTCGGCGACATGCTGCTCAGCGGACGCTTGCCAGGGGCGGGAAGGTTGCGATCCGATTGCCGCAGGCCGAACGCGTTGGGTTGGCCGGGGATGGTTGTGAAATCGTCCATCTGGTTGTTCAGCGCGAAGCCGAAGCCCGGCACCATGACCAATGAGCCGTAGATCAGGTTGATCGTTTCGGTGCAGGCGACGGCCATGCCGTCGGCGTCGATGACGGAAATGTGGCTGGTGCCGCCATCGTCGGGCACGGGCGCGACCGAGCCATAGTCGAATCGATCCAATGTGTGCTGCATCGAAACCGAATCGGCCAGGCGATCCAGATAATCAGACTCAAGCAATCGCTTGGTCGGCACCTCAGCGAACGCCGGATCGGCCAACCATTGGGCCCGATCGGCGAACGCGTGCTTCATCGCCTCGACCAGCAGGTGCACATACTGCGGGCGATTGTGCTCGAGCCCGCTCAGATCATCCAGGCGCCGCTCGAAGATGCCGAGGATCTGGAGCATGGCGATCCCGCCGCTGCTGGGCGGAGGCATCGACAGGACTTCCAACCCCCGCCCCCGCCCCTGGAATGTTCCGCGCAACGGCTTCGTCGTGCGCACCGTGTAGCCGGCCAGATCGTCCTTGGTGATCGGTCCATCGTGGGCGGTCATTGACGCGACGATCGCCTCGGCGATCTCGCCGGTATAGAAGGCTTCGGCGCCACGGTCAGCGATGAGGCGAAGGGCGCGGGCTTGTTGGGGGTTCTTGATGAGATCGCCGACGTTGACCTTGCCTTGGAGACACATGGTCTCCCAAAGGTACTTGGAGGTACCCTTGAGATGCGGGTGCTCATGTAGTCGCTGCGCGAAGCCGCGAGCGGCATCGACGTAGTTTTGGTCGGCGGCGAAGCCGTGCTCGGCAGCGCGGATCGCCGGGGCGAGCACCGCGGCGCGGTCCAGTGTGCCATGGTGCTCCAGCGCCCACGACAGCCCGGCCACCGTGCCCGGAACACCGACGGCGTGGTGACCGGCGCGGCTGGCCGTTGCGTCACCCAGCCTGACGTAGTAGTTCGGTCCGACCGCAGCGGGAGCCGTCTCGCGGTAGTTGATCGCGACCTCGACCCGCTCGACCCCATCGCGTGCGGGTTTGTAGATCACCATGAACCCGCCGCCGCCGATCCCGCAGGAATATGGCCGAACGACCGAGAGGCAGAAGCTCGTCGCGACCGCAGCGTCCACCGCATTGCCGCCGAGTTTGAGCATCTCGACTCCCGCCTGTGACGCGAGCGGATGATCAGCCGCGACTGCCGCGTGTTGATACACCACCTCTGCCGGACGCGTCGAAGGTGGGTGCGCCAGCGAGGGGGTCGCAACGACGGCGACCATCGCCCAGATCAACGCAATGCAAACCGTTACGCGTTCCAAGGGTCTTTGTCCTTCGTATCGCATTGGCAATGACCATCCTACCGGATAGCCGGGACGCGTAGCGTCCCGGCTACTGGGCAGACAAGTACCTCGCAACCAGATCTCGCGCGGCGACAATGTCGCCATCCCGGTCGTCGCCCGTTTCGCGCTCGATTACGAAGTTCACTGCCGGGCGGATCGCCAGCGCTTGAGCGAAGAACGCATCCCAGTCCACGGCTCCAGCGCCCACGGCAACTTCGGTTCCCCAGGTTCCCGGCGAATCTGCCGGCAGCGCATCCTTGACATGCACCTGCCTGACATGAGGCGCGAGTCGGCACAGAGCCTGGATCGGGTCGCCTGCATCGTAGAGGATCACGTTCGCCGGATCGAAGTTCACGCCGACGTTTGGGCGATCGAGCTGTGCTAGGGCATCGGCGAGCGTCTCGGCGGTCTCCTGCCCGGTCTCCAAGGCCACGTCAACTCCATGCTCGCCGAAGATGTCGGCGATCCTTCGCAGTCGATCGAGCATTGCCGATCGCCCCGGATCGTCGCGCCGTTGCGGCAGAAAGCCCGCGTGAAAGGTCACCAAGCCGATCCCCTCTTGGCCGGCGAAGCGCGCGACGGCCGCGGCATGCCGCCGATTGCTCGGCCAGGTGTTGTCCGGCCGAACGCCGCCGGAGTGTCGAATCGATTCCAGCGTCGAGTAGTCTTCGGCCGCCATGCCCATCATCCCGCTCATGATGCAAAGGCCAGCGCTTCGGAGCCGATCGACGACGCCACGGTCAATCGAAGGCTCGGCCCCCGCCGTCCCCAAGGCCAGCTGCACGGCCGCAATGTCGAGCCGCCGCAAAGTTGCGATCATCTGGCGGGGATCGCTGGGTCGGAGGCTCCAACTGCATACGCCGATTCGAGGATTGGTCATGGCAAGGGCCGCCAAAGATCGGCAATTATCGCATCATCGACGCGCGAGAGGCCGATGTTGCCGGGAAGATCCACAAGGCTCGCGGCTGGAAGTATGACGCCGATCCGGTTAGCATAGCGATCCTCTGTCGGCATCCACGGACCAACTCCGGAAGGATTATCCTGCAAGTTTCCACCGCAAAACTCGACCACCCCATCCGCGAGGCGCCTCAGGCCACCCCCGCCCGCCTCACCACGACCAGGCCCACGCGCGAAAGCTTCATGCAGCGCGTCGAGGCGTTCATTAGCCGGCTCAGCACGCGCAACAACTTCTGGCAGAAGGCGTGTTCGCTGATCTGGCTGCCATTCGCGTTCCGCTCAGGCATCACGATGAAGCGGCTGGGCACCAAGCGCTTCAGCGCCGTGCTGCCGTTTCGCCGGTTCAACCGCAACTGGTATAACGCGATGGCCGGTGCGGCCCTGCTGGGCAACTCGGAGGTCGCCGGTGGAATGTATCTGTTCTCCGAGTGCGGCAGCGACTATATCGTCATGTGTAAGGAGATGCGCTACCAGTTCCTTCGCCCGTGCCGGGGACCGGCGGTGTATCACGTGGTCAATTCGGAAGATCTGGCACGGAGGATCGCGGCCGGCGGCGAGTTCAACATCGAGCTGGAATTAGAAATCCGCCAACAGATCAAGATGCGAGGCAAGGAGTTCCGGGTCGGTCGCTGCCAGATCACATTTCATTGCACTCCCAAGGCGATGCTGCGCCTGCGGCCCGCCCGCCACAAGAACAAGTGAGCCCGCGGCACCGGCTGGCAACAATCGCTTGGGGCCTGTTCTGCTCCAATAGCTGGACGTGGTGCATCGCGATGTACCTGCCGGTGATCCTGCTGCGGCGGTTCGGCTGGTTGGGCTTCCTCGCCTTTGCGGTTCCCAACGTGCTTGGCTGCGCCGCCTTCGGATACGTGTTGCGCCCGCACACGAGCCAACGGATCGTGCAGCAGCACCAACCAGCGATGCGGTGGTTTTCGATTGTCACGATCGCTTACCACATGTTCTTCATCCCGTTCTTCGCGGCAACGTTTGTACTGCCGGTGCCGGACATCGGCGGCCCAACATTGGAGCATTGGTTCGGGCTGATCCTCGCGATCGCGGTCCTGGCGGCCGCCGTCATTGTCAGTTTGTTGCCCGCCAGGCTGTGGCCGGTGTTGGCGATCCTGACCTATGCATTCTCGCTGGCTGCGTTTGTGCAATGGGGCGCTGGGCCGCTGAGCGACATCACGTGGACCGGCCAAAGCGATCCGGGCCAACTGGCCTGGATGACGCCAACCATCGTATTTGGTTTCCTGTGCTGCCCGTACCTGGATTCGACATTCCACCGCGCGCTGCGGGAGTCGCCGAGCCGTCACTCATTCGCTGTTTTCGGCCTGGGCTTTGGCGTGCTGATCCTGTTCACCTGTGCATTCGCGTTCTCATCAGCGCTGACCCCGCTGGTTATGGGATATGTGCTCGGCCAATCGACCTTCACCATCGCGGCACACCTGCGAGAGCTTCGGCAGACGCCGGGCACCCATCCACGCTTCAGACACTTGGCAGTCATGTTCGCTCTGATAGCGCTGGCGGTACTTTCGTTTGCAAGTACGGCGGGCGGCGATGGGAGGCTTGCGGGCGAAGGAATGTATCTACGGTTCCTCGCGTTCTACAGTCTGATCTTTCCTGCCTACGTGTTGCTGTTTGTGGGCCCGGGCCGGCCGATGCAATTGTCGCGGAGAAACGTGATGGCGTTTGGGGCCGCGGTGCTGCTCGCCCTGCCGCTCTATGAACTGGGGTTCATTCACGACCGATCGTGGCTGTTGATCCTTCCGCTCGTTGGTTTGCTCGCCTGGCGGTGGGCGGCAAGAGAGCGCCGCAACTCCGAAACGCTTGACGCGGCTGAGAACGTTCGCAGCGCGCAGGGAAGATAGCCGGCGTGGCTACGCCCGCCGGTCTCGGGACGCGTAGCGTCGCGGCTGTTGACCGGTTTGACGATTCGGCGATCATTTTCGTTGGCCGCAGCAGCGTTTGTACTTCTTGCCGGAGCCGCAGGGGCACGGCTCATTACGCCCGATGGCCGGGGCGGATCGGCGGATCGGCTGGCGCTTGGGTCTGGCGGTGGCGGTGGCGGTGCCGGCACGCTCGGCAGCCACCAGATCGCGGCGCTGGGTCGCGGTACCGGCCGCGGTCGCCGCAGCAGCGGCCGCAGCAATCGCCGGCTGACCCGGGCGCGGCTGCATCACATGCTGCGCGGGCCCCGCCGGCGATGGCTGACGGGCCGCCACCTGCGGCGTCAATCTGGCCTTGAAGATCAGGTCCGTCACCTTGTCACGCACCGACTGTCCCATCTCTTCGAACAGCCGCCCCGCCTCGCGCTTGAACTCGATGCGCGGGTCCCGCTGGCTGAACGAGCGGAACCCAATCGACTCCTTGATCTGGTCCATCGAGTAGAGGTGATCCTTCCAGGCAGAATCGAGTATCTGGAGCAGCACCCACCGCTCGAACTGCGTGAGCTCCGATCGAAGGACTGACGCAATCTTCTCCTCGGCCACAGTTTGGGGATCATCCTCCGCCCGCTTGCGCTCATCCTCGGTCAGCTTCGCGTTGCAGTTGCGGTCGAACCACTCATCGAGCTCATCGGGCGAGCTGCCGGCTGCCACGGCCCGTTCGGCCCGTTCGGCGATTCGCGATTCGTCCCACTTCTCGGCCTCAGCAATGAGCAGAGCGCGCAGCTGGGCGGGATCGGCCGAAGGTAGCGCCTGCGGGTTCCAGGCCAGCTCATACTTAGCCTTGACCCACGTACAAAACTGCTGCAACGCGTGCTGCGGATCCTGCGACATAACGGCCGAGGTCATATCCAGGGCAAAGTCGATCGGATAGGTGAGCTCGCGACGTTGATATGCTTCACGGGCGCGGGTCATCAATTTCTCGACCGCATCGTCGAGGTCTTCAATCCCGACGAAGTCGTCCGCCTTGAACGTGCCGTTGAACTTGCTGCTCGCCCAGCCGGCCAGTTCCTTCTCGCCGTAGTTGTCAACGAGGTATTGATCGAGCGGCGAGAGGTCCGCGTTGTCGATGCGCTTCTCGGCCGCCTGCTCCAAAAGGACGATGATCTCGTCGGCGGTGATCTCGCGCAACCGGGTGTGCTTCAGACCGGCCTGGAAGTTGGCATTGCCCCAATCCGCGAGACCCTTGACATCCCATGAGTCCGCATCGCTGTCGGCCGGCATGTACTCGCCAATCGTGACCCGAATGACGGCGGATGCCTCTTGTATCGCATCGATTCGGACGAGCTGGTGCAGGTCCTGGCGGTCTTTGCCGCGGAAACGAGTCGGATCGATCGCCACGTTGAGGTTCTCATGGACCCACTCACCCATGCAGTTGGCCACGTAGTTCTTGTCCAGGAAGCGGTACACGGCATCCACCACCGCCTCGTCGATGTACTGGAAGATCAGATGCTTGACTTTGCGACCTGCCAGCACGTTCTGGCGGATGGAGTAGAAGACGCCGCGCTGCACATCCATCGGCTCGTCGTACTCAAGGATGTTCTTGCGGACGAGGAAGTTTCGCTCTTCAACCTTGCGCTGGGCGCGGACGACCGACTTGGTCAGCATCGGATGCTCGATGGCGTCGCCTTCCTTCATGCCCAGCTTGCTGAGCACCTTGAGGGTGGTGGGCCCGGCGAACATCTTCATCAGATCGTCTTCGAGGCTCAGGAACACGCGGCTGGAGCCCTTGTCGCCTTGGCGGCCGCAGCGGCCGCGGAGCTGATTGTCGATCCGCCGCGCCTCGTGGCGCTCTGTGGCGATCACGTGCAAACCACCCATGTCCTCGATGTCTTGGAATACGCTCAGCCGATGAAGCAGCGATCCCCCTGACTTGTCCAGCTCTTGAAGCAATTGCTCCTGGGACATCGACGCCGATTTGCTCTCGCTGACCCAGCACCGATCCACCGCCCAGTTGCGAAGCAGCGCCAGGTGGATCTCATCATCGGACATCGACTCGACCTCGCCTTTGGCCAGGTCCAGCTCCTTGGGGGCCAGCCACCGGTAGACGGAGGCAACGATCTGCTGCGGCGGCGTGTCGGGGGTGACGTCCTTGGGGCATATGTCGCGGCGCTTCCAATGGTCGATGAGCTGCTTGGGCGTGAAGCGGCCGAGCACGATGTCGGTGCCGCGCCCGGCCATGTTGGTCGCGATCATCACCGCCCCCAGCTCACCGGCGTGGGCGATGATGTCCGCCTCGCGCTCATGCTGCTTGGCGTTGAGCACCTCGTGCTTGATGTTGTATTTCCGCTTCAGCATCTCGCTGATCTTTTCAGACTTCTCCACGCTGGTGGTTCCCACGAGTATCGGCCGGCCTACATCGTGGAAGGCCTTGATCTCATCGACGATCGCGTCCCATTTGTCCTTGACGGCGAGGAACACGACATCGTTGTGATCGGTGCGGATCACGGGGACATTCGTGGGAATGGCGATCACGTCAAGCTTGTAGATCTCGTAGAACTCGGTCGCCTCGGTGTCGGCGGTGCCGGTCATGCCCGCCAGCCGGCCGTACAGCTTGAAGAAGTTCTGAATCGTGATCGTGGCCATGGTCTGCGTTTCCTGCTTGATCGGCACGCCTTCCTTGGACTCGATCGCCTGGTGCAATCCATCGGACCATTGCCGGCCGATCATCTTCCGCCCGGTGCTCTGATCGACGATGACGACACTCTGTTGGCCTTGATCATCGGGCGAGACAACATAGTCGCGGTCGCGCTGATAGACGGTGTGGGCGCGTATGGACTGTTCGAGCAGGTGAGGGATGTCGATGTTGTCGCCGACGTAGAACGACCCGACGCCGGCGACCTGCTGAGCTTCGGCGATGCCGTCGTGCGTGAGCGTCGCCTTCTTCTTGTCCAGCTCCACTTCGTAGTACTGAACATGCTTGTCTCGAAGTGCTTCGAGTTCGGGCAGCCGGGCCTTGGCCTGCTCCATCCGTTCTCTCATCGCAGGAATCTTCGACTTGTCGCGGGCGTTGCGGATGTCGCCTTCCAACCCGGAAATCTCAACCAGGCAAGACTTCACCTTCCCGTCAGCCGCGTTCCACTCATCTTGTTTCCCGACCAGATGCCTTGCCAGCCGGTCCGCCATCGCGTACCGCGGGCTGTGCTCGTGCGCCAAGCCGGAGATGATCAACGGCGTGCGGGCTTCATCGATGAGGATCGAGTCGACCTCGTCCACGATGGCGAGGTCGCGCCGCCGCTGCACCTGATCCTGCACGCTGAGCTTCATGTTGTCGCGCAGATAATCAAAGCCGAACTCGCTGGTGGTGCCGTAGACCACGTCGCACGCATAGGCGAGCTGCTTGTTCTGCGGGCTCTGCATGTGCTGCGGATGGATCGCTCCCACGGTCAAGCCCAGCGCCCGGAAAAAGGGGAAGGTCCAGTCGCGGTCGCGCTGCACCAGATAATCGTTGACGGTGACCACGTGCACCTGCTTGCCTTGGAGGGCGGCCAGATAGCACGCAAGCGGGGCGACAATGGTCTTGCCCTCGCCGGTCTTCATCTCCGCGATCCTTCCTTCATAGAGGACCACCGCCCCGACGACTTGCACATCAAACGGCCGAGCCCGAAACGGCGGCTTCGAATCGGGGTGCAATACTCGCACTGCCTCGTACAGTCGCACGGGGACATCAACGAACAGCCACGCGGGCACCGGCTCGGGTGACCCGAGGAAATCGCCCGTCGGCTCCGCAGGCTTTGTTTGTTCAATCAGGGCTTGGACCTCGTCGTAGAGCTTGTGGGCGTCATCGGGAAGCACCGACGCGTCGAATTCGTGCTTCGGGTCGAAGATGTTGCGTATGCCGACATTTCGATCCATCGCTTCTCGAGCGACGGCGAAGACCTCCGGCATAAGGTCGGTCGGCTTAGCGCCGTCTTGAAGTTTCTTGCGAAATTCGTCCGTCTGGGCGCGAAGCTGCCCATCCGTCAAGCGGGTGATCTGGTCTTCAAAGGTATTGACCTCGTCCACGACCCGCAGGTAGCGCTTGACCATGCGCTCGTTGCGGGTTCCGAACACCTTGCGCATCACCGTTGAGACAACGGGAAAACCCATGTTTGACCTCTGTGAAATCGCCCAATGGAGAGCTGAATCGAACACGGACCGGCCCGCCGGCCACCGGGGCGGCGAGCTGGGTCCACACCGTACGCAATCGCGATTCAGCAGCTCGGCGGCGGCAGATCCAGCAGCCGTTCGTCCAGAAGCGCAAGCGGCGCGAACGGCCATGCAGGCGTGGTCACGGTGCACCATATCGCATGAGCGCCGCATCCCGCAGAGTCTTCCATCAGGGCCACGGCTGTGGTGCACCGCTCACCACCAAGCAGGTCCCGGGCTGCGGCCGCGACCGCCGCCGCAACCACCCGCGCCACGTGCGACTCGCTCAGCGTAGCGCGGACCTGGGCGTCCAATGCCCGCGGAGCCGGGGCCCCAGAGACCGTCGCCGACATCGCCACCATCGCTACCAGGGTGGTGGCGGTGGCGGCCAGGCCTGTCGCGCGGATGGAATACGGGTCGGCTCGCATACGTTGGCTCGTATAAGTATCGTCCCCCCGACCCGGATAGACAAGTTT
>JADFIM010000088.1 GCA_022566725.1 Planctomycetota bacterium | reverse complement strand
GGCCAGTGTCACCACCCGCTCATAGGACCCGTCGATGTCTTCACCCACCGCGTCCGCTTCGCCGAGGAGATTGAGGTCCGCCGCGGTCGTGCCGCTGAGCGATTCAACCTTGATGGCCACGAACGGCTCGCCGGTCTCCACGGGTGAAGCATTGTCGGGATCGTGTTCGAGCAAAAGGCCGTCGCCGTTATTGTTGACCCGAGCTTTGATCGCCAACCCACGGGAGTTGATCTCCTGGATGATGTCGAAGAGCGTCAGCGAATCGGAGCCGATATTGACATCGGCCGTGTTTCCGTACCCGTCGGTGATCCGAAACACGCCGGTGCTTACGCCCCGGCCGTAGTTCAGATCGCTCAGCAGGGTCGCTTCGGAAACGTACCGTAACTGAAGATTTGTTCCCTCGACGGTGTTCGCGGCTACATCGGCTTGAATCCCCAGATCGTCCGCGGCGTTGCCGGCGATCGTAAGATTACTGCTTCCGCCGGAGGTGTCAGTGATCAGCAGCCCGGTGCCGCTGGAATTGAGGCTCGCCGTCACCGCGATGTTGGAGGAGCTGTTGATCTGACTGATGATGTCGCTCAGCGACCCCAATTCATCGATCGTGAACGTGTCGGTGCCGCCGAGTCGGTCAGTGATGGTGAGCGTGGTCTCACCGCCAAGGCCCGCGCCCCCGTTGAGACTGCTCACCAGCACCGAGTTGAGCCCGGCAATGAGCCGGTTGCCGTCAACAGTGCTCGACCCAACGCCCGGGCTAGCGGTGAGGATGCCCAGGTCCCGCGCTGCGTTCGGCTGACTGAGGTCCGTTGAGAACCCCTCGATGATGAGGTTGGAGCCGCCGCCGGTGGTATCAGTGATCAGCAAGCTCACGCCATCGGTGGCAATGGAGGCGACGATGTCCCCGCCGTTGGCGCCGCCGCCGGTGTCCAAGGCGGTGTTGATCCGGTCGATGACGTCCTGAAGGGTCAGCGCGGTGGCGGTCTGAACGGTGTTGGGGATGATGGCGCCGGTGATGACGCCGTCCTGTGTGCTGTCGGTGTCTCCCGTGCCCCCGTCGGTCCCAAGTATGCCCAGGTCTTGGGCCGTCTGGTCGTTGTTGGGGCCGGCACCGATCACCTGCAGGGCCCCGCTGCCCAGGGTCGTCTCTGTCAAGGTGAACCGATTGTCGGTGGTGACCGCCAGGGCGATGTCGGTGACACCCGCCGCGGCCAGCTGCGACGTGATGCGGGCCTTGAGTTCGCCGACGGTCGTCACCGCCTCGTCAGTCACATCGCCGTTGGAATCGACGATCTGGCCGATGTTGATGTCCACCGAGACGCCCTCGGAGGTGACGATCGTGAAGTCCGGCGCATCGTTGCTGATCTTGATCCCGCTGCCGTTGTTCAGATCCGCCAGCAGCGTGTCGTCGTCGATGGACGCGTCCACTCGACCCAGATCGATGTCGAACTGCGTCCCGTCGCGGGCGGTGATGCGAAGATCCGCCACGTTGTTGCGGATGATGACCCCGTTGCCGTCATTGAGCGACCTCAGCGCGGTCGAGCCGCTGACGGTGTTGATGTCGCTTCCGGTGAGTGTACCGCTGACACCTGAGCCCACGATGCCCAGATCGCTCGCGGTGGTGTAGCCGATGGCGTTGTTGATGACCAGCGAGCCCGCGCTGTTCTCCGTGACCACGACATGGTCACCGTCCACGGTCGCAGTGACGTTGGCCCCGGAGCTGTTGATGCGATCGAGAACTTCGTTAAGCGAGATCACATCGGTCAGATCGACGGTGGTCGTGCCGATGCTGTCGATGATGGTGATTTTGCCTCGCGCGACGCCGGCGCCGCCGTTGAGGTTCTCCAAATCGGTGTCGGTTGACAGCGTTCCTTTGCCGAACTCGAAGCTCAGCGAGGTCAGACCCATCGGCGTGGTGTCCGTGTCGGCAAAGCCAGCCGAGAGCTTCTGGCTGGTGGCCACCAGTTGCTTGACGATGAACGTGAACGTGCCCGGCAGCGACTTCGCCGAGGCGGTCGCGGTGAGGATGTCGCTGTTGCTGCTACTGGCTAGCGCGGACTTGAAGATCGAGTCCAGGCGGAAGGACCGGGCTATGTTCTTGAAATTGAGCAGGCGAGAGTTGATGTCCAACAGCGCGGTCTTCTGCGCTTGCAGCGACACCAGCCGCGCCTGAAGCCCGAGCTTGCCGCGCGCTTCGAGCGCGATCAGATTGTCGATCAGGGTCGCGGTGTCAATGCCGCTGATCAGCCCGATGCCGGTGGTGATTGTCCCCATCGATACGCTCCACCGTGCTGATCGCTACGCCGCCAGCGTCCATTCGGATTCGGCGATCCCCGGCCGCCACCTCGGACGGTCAAGACCCGCTCGTTTGAGAGCCAACACGTCACATACCCAACACGCAAGCGTTCGGTGGAACAGCCGACGCGAATCATCCACAGCCCGCTGAGACTCCGCATCAGTGGGCGTATCCATCATCGGCACGGGATGGCCTGTCTCATTCATCCAAGCGTCCACTCTTTGCTGCAAAACGCGATCCATCAGACGCCCGCCCGGTGCGATCGGCGATCGAACCCTCCACCGACCTCTGCGCCATGTGAAGGCGTAACACACCTCATTGATCGGCGGGCCGTGCGTGTGACTTTGCTGCACCTTGCGCGACATGGCGCAAAATGTGACATGATTCCCCCGCGCGCATGGCGCGCAGCAACGCCGCCTCGCCGGCCGCAGGCTCACAAGGGCTGATGGGCCGCCCCCCAACCTCCTACTTCTTCAGCGCCATCGCCCCGCGTCAGACCCTCATGACCGTGCGATAGCTTGCCCGGAGCGTCTCGCTGTCATGGGTCGTGAAATCGACGGTGCCGAGGGGATCACGGGCTCTCGCGACCGCCTCCGCCGCGTCCGGAAATGACAGCGTCTTGCGGCGAAGCACCCGCTTCAGCCCGCGCGGGCGGATGAGTGTGTTCCAGGCGCGCTTCCCGCTTTCTTCTCATTCTTCATGGCGCTGGATGAAATGGACCGCTAGGTCACCCTGACGCCCAATTGCTGCATCAACCCCTCAAACTGGTCGAATGTGTAGAACTCGATCAGGATGCGCCCGGATTCCTTCGTCTTGCCTTGCTGGATGACCACCTTGGTGCCCAGGTGCTCGCTGAGTCGGCGCTGCATCGCTTGACGGTGCGGATGGTGAGGGTGATCGGCGCGCCCCGGTCGTGGGGCCGACTCCGCAGTGAGCGCAGCGATGCGACGTTCCAGGGCCCGCACCGTGAAGTGCCTGCGGATGGCGAGATCGGCGAGACGCTTGCGGGTTTCGATATTAGTGATCGCTAATAACGCCTTGGCGTGCCCTGGGCCTAGCCGGGCGGTGCGCACCGCATCCCTGGTGAACTCGTCAAGCTCGAGCAGTCGAAGCAGGTTGGTTACGCTGGAGCGGTTCAGGCCGACACGATCGGCAAGTTCCTGATGAGTCATGCCGTGCTCATGCGTGAGTTGCCAAAATGCTTCCGCCCGCTCGATCGGGTTGAGATCTTCACGTTGGAGGTTCTCGATGAGCGCGAGTTCCGCGGCGGTTTGATCATCGATGCGGCGTACGATGGCAGGCAGCTGTGACAGGCCGATGCGTTGGGCGGCGCGCCAGCGGCGCTCGCCGACAATGAGCTGGAACCCCCCTGCCGGTGCCTGCCTGACGACGATAGGCTGGATGAGGCCCGCCGATTTGATGGACTCGGCCAGCGACCGCAGCGCCTCTTCGTCGAACTGTTGGCGAGGCTGGCCGGGATTTGGGCGGATCTGGTCGGTGGCGATCATGCGGATTGGATTGGGGTCCGCGATCCCGGGTGCTGGGTGATCCGATGAGCCGGGCGTCTGATGTGCGGCCAGCGGGGGCTTCGGTTCGGTGAGCTGGTCAACTTGGACGGGGGATGAGATGAGGCTCTGAAGACCTCGGCCGAGACGTCGCCGGGCCGTCGCTGGTTGGGACGCGTCCTTGCGTGTTTGCATCGTTGGCTCTCCTTAGAGATGTGCCACTGGCGGCTGGGGTTGGGGGGTCATTGCCTTGGGGGGGTGTGTGATGTTCCACGTGGAACCACCGTGCCATCGAAGAGCACCCCTTCGGCGTGGTCGCTGGGCACTTCCCGCAAGCAGGGTGGGTGAGGGCATCGTCGGCTCAGCAGGTGTTATGCCATGTTCCACGTGGAACGTCAAACACGCCGGGGCGCCATCGCCGGAGTCATCGCCCCGGATCCGAGCCGTTGCTACCGGACCTGGGGCGGGATGTCCTCCAGGCGTTCGCCTTGAGTCGCAAGCCTTCCTGGCCGATACCCCGTCGTCTCGCCGCCGTGGGGGCCGGGGAGGGCCCTGCCGATGACCGAGCTCGCAGCACTATCAGTCGAGCAGGATCTCGTCGGTCGAATCGCCCAAGCCGAGCGCGACCTGGATTCGCTCCAACAGCAGCTTCAGCATTCGCACCGGTTGGCAACCGTGGGCACACTTGCGGCAGGGATCGCCCACGAGATAAACAACATCATGACCCCCGTTCTCGCCTACGCCCAGTTGGCCAAGGCGGACCCGCACGATGCCGCCCTGCAAGTCAAGGCCCTGGACCGAGCCATCGCCGGCGCCGAATCCGCGGCACGGATCGCCCAGGCCGTCCTCGGCTTCACTCGAACCGATGATGACCTCGAGCACGCCAACGTCTGCGAGGCAATCGACGCTGCGCTTGCCTGTCTGGCAAGGGACCCGAGCAAAGATGGGACGCATCTGGACATCTCGGTTGACCGAGACGCCGAGGTTTGCATCCCACCTCTTGCGTTGCAGCAAGTGCTCTTGAACCTGATCCTCAACGCGGTGACAGCCATGCGCCCCAAGCGAGGCTCGCTTCGGATTTCCGGTGCCCAGCACCCTGATGGCGCCACCCGGATAACCCTCGCTGACACCGGGCCAGGCATTCCACCTCATCTCTTGGCAACCCTCTTCGAGCCGTTCGTCACAAGTCCTGCTCAGCCGGACCATTCCCAAGCGGAAGAGCCACCAAGCGGATCAGGCCTTGGCCTGGCCGTGTGCAAGCGCCTCGTTGAAAACGCCGGCGGCAGCATCGAGGCCCGCTCGAATCCGGGCCAGGGGGCAGCGTTCACAATTACGCTACCAACATCCGACCGGCCGAACCCGGAGACATAATAGCCTGCATAGATATCACGATCGTGCGTGATAGCAGCACTATCGCGGTATTAGACGCCGTATATGCCATGACTATGTAGCCACTATGGCAACTGTTGCGATATATGCCTCTACACACGTGAGCGGTATCGATCGTGACCGGTAGAGCTAGCTGGATATCCAGCGTGGGAGGGGCAGCTTTGGTTGGCTGGCCAATGGAAGGTTGGCGGAGATAGCGAATCAGGTCAGGGGAGGAAACTCATACTCGGTGATGAGTAGGAAGCGGGGGCTCGTGCCCGGGTTGGAGCGGCTGCGCACGGTGCGATCGGGGGAGTCGGTACGATCATAGCCATGGCTGAGGCCGTCCAGCGCCTGGAGGAATTGCGTGAGCGGCGTGCTCGGCCGGACGCGGCTGCGTCGATCGCCGGGCTGGTGTCGGGCGTGGCCCAACGCGCCGAGCGGACGCAGCGCCGCCTCGGCGCCCTGACCGACGTATGGGAGTCTCTCGTGCCCGCCGAGATCGTCGCGCGCACTCGACTGACGAGTCTGCGTGGCGGGGTTGCCCGCGTCGTCGTGGATTCCGCATCGACGGCGTACGAACTCGATCGAATGCTGCGCGGAGGGCTGGAGCAGCAGTTGCGGCGGCGCTTTCGCGGCACGCTCATGCGAATCAGGATCAGCATCGGCGAACGTCAATAGCGGGGATTTCGACGTGCTGCGCACTGATCGGCCCCAAGCGAAGTGACCGCCGAGGTGCGCGCGCCGCGGTGGTTGGTGGTTGCCTGCTCTCGGTTGTCGGTTGTCGCGTACGGGCTCTCGGCCGATCGATGAGAAGCGCTGGCGGACCGCAGGCGGCGCGCGGAGACTCGTAAGGGTTGAGATGCGCGCCGTCACGTGCAGGGAGGCTTGACGGGCCGGCCTGATCCGCAACTCGCTCTCCGGCGCACTTTTACGGAGTCTCATTCGGCATCGAATGCTGGCAAAGTTGGCTGCGTGGCGGTATTCTCCAGAGGCGACGTGCTCGCTAGGCGGTGCAGTCGGATCGGCATTCGGGAATTTTGGCGGAGGGGCGCTCCATGTTCAGCAGAGTGATCACAATTGCGCTTACTGCTCTTGTCCTGGCCACGGGTGTGCGTGGGCAGCCTGCTGAATCTACAGGCGATGTCCGGAAATCAGTGGTCAAGGTATTCTCCACGAGGCATTACCCGGATCTTGTCAGGCCTTGGTCCAGGCATCCGCCCGATAACGTCACGGGCACCGGAGTCGTCCTCGAAGGCAAGCGCATCCTCACGAACGCGCATGTCGTCAAATATGCCAGACAGGTGTCCGTACAGCCGTTCCGATCCGCTGACAAGTATCGAGCAACGGTCGTCGCAATGGCACCGGGAATCGACCTGGCGGTATTGGAGCTCGACGATGAATCGTTTTTCGACAGCCATGGCCCGGCGCCCCTGTCCGACGGACTCCCCAATGTGGGCGACTCGGTAAATGTCTTCGGCTATCCCATGGGAGGCGACGCCCTTTCGATTACCGAGGGTGTCGTTTCGCGAATCGAGTTTGCGGGTTACTACTATGAAACGCTGGGGCTACGCATTCAGGTTGATGCTGCGCTGAACCCCGGCAATAGCGGTGGTCCGGCGGTCGCGAACGCCGAGGTGATCGGTCTCGTTTTCAGCCGCATCAAAGAGGCCGAAAACATTGGATATGTGATCCCCATCGAGGAGATTCGCTCTTTCCTCCAGGACATCGAAGATGGGACATACGAGGGTCGGCCGCAGCTGTTTGAACGAACACAGACGCTTGAGAATCTGGCGCTGCGAGCAAAGCTGGGGCTGGCCAAGGATACCACCGGCGTAATGATCATCGAGACTCGCCGCGACGATCCAGATTACCCACTGCGCCCCTGGGACGTCATCACCGCAATCGGCGACTACGACATCGACAATGCGGGTATGGTCAAGATCGATGATAACTTACGTCTCCAGTTCCGGTACCTCGTGCCGCGTCTCGCCAGTGATGGCACCGTTGCGGTCTCCGTATACAGGCAAGGTGAGTCGTTGATGCTGGACGTACCGATCCAGGCTGGTGCGAACAAGCTTGTGAAGTTCCTCGGGGGAGATCCCCCTTCATATTTCATTTATGGCCCACTGGTATTCACACCGTTGTATGCCAGCTTTGCTCGTCGCCTCAGCGCGGAGCACCTGGTCCGAATCTCCAACCCGATTGCAACGCGAGGCGGAGCTGACAGGGACTTCGAGGGCGAAGAGCTCGTCGTGGTCCCGTCGCCGATGTTCCCCCACCCGATCACCAAAGGCTATCAGGTCAGATATGCGCCGGTCCTGGCGAAGGTGAACGGCGTCAAAGTTCGCAACCTGCGACATCTCGTCGAGACACTGCGTGACCTCGAGGATGAATTCGTTGTCTTCGAGTGGGCGGACAAGGGAACGGAGACCTTCGTCTTTCGGCGAAGCGAGATCATGGAATCGACGATCGAGATCCTCGAACTCAACGGCATTCGCGCCCAGTACTCCAATGATCTGCGCAGCACCTGGCTTGCAGAATAAGAAGCATCGGGATGTGTCGGACTCCTCTGAGGATCGGTTAGCTCATCCCGCCTGCTCCGGTATCGTCCACTTCCGAAGATTCTAAAGGGACGTTCTCGATGACAATCTCCTGATACCACACCTCCGTGACGTTCAAGCTCCGTTCTGCCACACTCAGGTTTGGTCGCAGGATGATGTCGACGCGATCTGATCCAGCGAACGATGGTCCGGGCCACCACGGTTGGGTATCAATCTCCTCGATCCCTCCACCCTTCACTGCGGTGAGATAGCCGACCCTCATCTCTTGGCCACCGGCACGCAGCAGGATCTCAAACGCAAGGTCAACGGGAGGCCCTCGCACGGCGATTGACCCACCGATGTCAACGAAATTGTGGTTGTCGTCCCATCGCAGCGGCTTGACAACGATCGCCGCTCGCACGCCATCAGCAAGCCGCTCGTCGGTGACCGCCCTCACCACTTCGGTTAAGCGGTCGACGACGGTCACTTGGGTCTGCTGCTCAACGGTCCATTCCGCCATAGTCCCAGCATGAGGATAGTCATAATCGCCGGTGACAACAACGCGATACCGTATCCTCAATGTGTAATCGCCTGGCGTAAGGCTGATCAGCGGTCGTTTCCATTCCGTGAGCCGGTTCACGGAACTTATGTCCCAGGTCTCTCGGAGTAGAAGACCCCGGGGGAGTGTCCATTCGCCAAGCGTGGCCAACTCAAGCTGGAACCTGGCATCGAAGTAAGGGGCGGGGACATTGCTGCCGAGTTCGAAATCGAACCGGATCGGTAGTACGGCGCCGTTGCGCACTCGCTTTCGCGCAGTGATGTTGATGCCAGGTTGGAACACATTGCGTATAAAGCGGCGGAGCTGGTCCGGCGTCATAAGGCGATATTGCCACGCCGCCTGGAAGAACTCGCCCCATTGAGGAGACCACACGGCATGGGGATCGGCCTGGATGGTCAGGGCATGCTCGAGTATGTTGTTGATCTGCGACTTGGAGAGTCCGTCGCTGTCGTCGATGGAAAAAATGGATTCGTCCAGACGCCGCAATAGTTCTAGCCTCGCTGCGCCGGCAACCGTACCGTTACTGCTGGTTGTATCTTGCTTGAGCCACCACACCGGCTTGACGGTGTTGAAGTCGAAGTCGCGCGATTCCCGCCAGCCGACCCAGCCGGCCGTGCTCACCGTTAGTAGGAGCACCACCGTGGCCAGTGCAGAGAGTGCAGGGCGCTTGCGCCGCTGTCCTACGCGCACTGATCGTTGCTTCTTGAGATTTGCACCGCACTCCGGGCAGATCAGAGGAACGTCAGGCGAGCCAACGAGGTCATACCTGCACTTGCGGCACCACGGATGATCGTTGATGCGCTTCCCGTGTAGACCAATCCACAACAAGGCGAGACCAACGCAGAAGGTTAATGGGAACACTGTCAGCCACACGACCATCGGTCCTCTCTTGACCTGTCATCATAGACCCGCAATGGATGTCACCAACACACCTTCGCGGCTGGTTGGACCGTAGAAAGTTCATGGATTGGGATTCATGAGAAAGTCGAGGGAAATTCGCGACGGGAAGGATGGGACAGGGTAGGTGCTGAACATTTGCCTGGTATCGCACGCGCGGCGAGATGGCGCGACAGTCGGTCCCACGCCGCCAATATTGTCACCTCCTGGGGCCGCCTTGTGCGCGCTTCTTTCGCGCGGAAGACTAGACCGCGACTACCGGTCGCGGCTTTGTGAAGAAGGTTCGACGCTTCGGCGCTTGTTGCGTGCAACACGGGCTCCCTTCACTTGCAGACACGCAACGTTGACAAGGCTCGGCCGGGCATGCATTGACCAGGCCAAATGACGAATCGCTGCTGCGACGGGCACCGGTCGTGGTTGCGGGGGTTGTGCAGCCTGAGAGATGTTATCGGAGTCCTCTAACTGCTTATCTCGCAGGTAGTTCTGGACAGCTTCCGAATCGGGGGCACAATGATCAAACCGCGACGGAGCACACCTCAATGAATCGAACCCCAAGCAGCACGCTGCCGTCAGCCGACGTGCAGATCCTCGGACCGATGCGCCCCGGCTACGAGGAGGTACTTACGCCCCCGGCCATCGAGTTCGTGGCGGATCTCGCGCGGCGCTTCGGTGATCGCGTCGAGCAGCTCATGGCCCGGCGCCGGCAACGGCAGAGGCGCTTTGACGCCGGGGAGCGCCCAGAGTTCCCCGCCGAGACCGCGTCGATTCGAGCCGGCCACTGGGCGGTCGCATCGCTGCCGGATGATCTGCTCGATCGCCGGGTAGAGATTACCGGGCCGGTCGATCGCAAGATGATCATCAACGCGCTGAACAGCGGGGCAAATGTCTTCATGGCCGACTTCGAGGACTCCACATCCCCGACCTGGGACAACCTTGTGGCCGGTCAAGTCAACCTGCGAGATGCCGTGGCCGGGACCATCCGCTTCGTGAGCGACGCCGGCAAGCACTACCAACTCAACGGTGAGACGGCGACGTTGATGGTTCGCCCGCGCGGTTGGCACCTGGTCGAGAAACACTTCCGAGTCGATGGGAAACCCATACCGGCGGGGATCTTTGACTTCGGCCTGTTCTTCTTTCATAACGCCCGGGCCC
>JADFIM010000087.1 GCA_022566725.1 Planctomycetota bacterium | reverse complement strand
ACTTCTTGAACTTGAACATCACGAACGGCAAACGCGGATCGAAAGGCAGGTAAAGCGATGGCGAGTGTGAACAACGAATCCAATGGCCGAAAGACGATCCAGTTTGTCGGGGGTGACGGTAAGCGGCGGTCGATCCGGCTGGGCAAAGTGTCAAAGCGCCACGCCGAGTCGGTCAAACTCAAGGTCGAGGACCTAGCCGCATCGGCGCTGACCGGGCACGCCCCGAGCGATGAAACAAGCCGTTGGGTCGCGTCTCTCGACCAGACCATGAACGACAAACTGGTAGCGGTTGGGCTTGCCCAGCGCCGGGCGAGAGCGACCCTGGCGGCCTTCATCGACGACTACATCACCAGCCGCAGGGATGTGAAAGAAAGCACCCGAACGGTCCTTCGTCGCGTCCGGCGATACTTGGTCGAGTACTTCGGAGAACGCAAACCGCTTCGGGACATTACGCCTGGTGCGGCTGACAAGTGGCGGCTGAGCCTTTTGGGCAAGGGATTGGCTGACAACACGATCCGGCGAAGCTCAGGCGTGGCCAAGCAGTTCTTTACCGCTGCGGTTCGGCAGCACCTCATTGCCGAGAACCCGTTTGCCGACCTCGTCGCGGCCGTGAAGGCCAACGCCAGCAGGTTCTACTTCGTGACGCGGGAGGAAACGAACAAGGTGCTGGACGCCTGCCCGGACACTGAGTGGAAGCTGCTGTTCGCCCTGGCCCGATACGCTGGTCTCCGAGTTCCCTCGGAGGTGCTGCGGCTGCGCTGGAGCGACATCGACTGGGAGGGCAGCCGGTTCGTCGTGACGAGCCCCAAGACGGAACATCACGAGGGCGGCGGGTCGCGCGTGGTGCCGATCTTCCCCGATCTCTTGCCGTTCCTGATGGAAGCGTTCGAGCGTGCCGCTCCTGGCACCGAGTATTGCATCGCGCGATATCGTAACTCGACTGTGAACCTGCGGACACAGCTGATGCGGATCATCAAGCGGGCCGGTCTGAAACCCTGGCCCAAGCTGTGGCAGAACCTGCGATCCACCCGCGAGACGGAGCTTGCGGACAGCTTCCCCGCCCACGTCGCCAGCGCCTGGATCGGCAACAGCGTTCAGGTAGCGGTGAAGCATTACCTCCAAGTGACAGACGACCACTTCGCGCAGGCGGTGCAGAATCCGGTGCAGCAGGCGGGCGCACACAGGCGCGCCGACCCGCAAGACCCCCAGCCGACCGATCCGGTGCCTGCCACTAGCAACGCTGTGCGCCAAGAAACAACCCAATGCTCTGGCAAGGGGTTATGGGGCATGGGCCTGGAGGGACTCGAACCCTCACGCCCCTTGCGGGGCCGCGGATTTTAAGTCCACTGCGTCTGCCGATTCCGCCACAGGCCCGTGTGACGGCGAGCATTGTAGACGCCCTTCCATTCCCGCTCGTTCTCGCCGCGGTGATCTTCGCCCCAAACGGTCCGCCAGCGGATTCGTCGAGTCGCTCGACCAATGTCCTGCCAACACCAATCGGCGCCGCAGGCGTGGAATCATCTGCAATTAGTAGCATGGCCTACAGATATCAGGCGACGCAGCCACAGACATCCGCGATGACGCTGAGGCGCCAATTCGTCCATATAACCTGTATTTGCAAGGTTTTATGTGGTTCTGGATCACCTGTTCGGCGCCTGGCGTTCAAGCGATCCTGCCAGGCATCCGATGATACTTGACCAGTGTGTAGCGAGTGCTACAATCTGCTCGTTCATCGTTCGGATCGCTTGGCATGACGCAACGCCGCTGGCTCCATCATCGACTGCCACGTGCTGTCCCGACCTTCCGCAAGGTCCGGGCCGACCATGCCGTGGAGACAGCCCAGGACTACGTCGAAGCGGTCTCGGACATCGTGCATCGCCGCGGCGAGTGTCGCGTGAAGGATCTCACCCAGCACATGGGCGTCTCGCACGTCACGGTCAGCCGAATCGTCGCCCGGCTACTCCAGGAGCAACTGGTTGAGACCGAGCCGTACCGTCCGATCCGGCTTACCGCCCAAGGGGAGCGGCTCGCCGCGGAGAGTCGCCGGCGTCACGAGATCGTCTTCAGCTTCCTGGTCGCGCTGGGCGTGCCCGAGCCCGACGCCGGTCCCGATGCCGAGGGCATCGAGCACCACGTCGGAGAGGTCACTTTGCAGCACATGCAGTCATTCACCGAGAGGCATACGGCCGAGACTGGCGGACTTGATTTGGAGTGACTGACCGATGAAGGACGACGGTGTGGTGAAACAAAGCAACAAGCCGCGGCCGGGCCGAGCAAGCCGCCGCGCGTTCCTGGCCGCTAGCGGCGCCGCCAGCCTTGGTGCGGCCTGGGCGGCGCCGGCCCTCCTCGGACAAACCAACGGATCAACCCGCGCCAAGGACTTTCCGGGAATCGCCCCCGGCCACCCGCGCGCCCACCGCATGGGCGGCCTGGGCACCGTCGGTGAGGTGCGTAGCGACGAGTACTTCGATCCGATCGCCTTTCTCACCAACTACAACAAGGCTACGTTGGCGGGCAAGGTTCCACCGCGGCAACGCTGGGCTGCAAACACGTTCTATCGCGAAACCCGACGACCCGACGGCACACGACTGCGCGAATACCAGTTCGTAGCCATGGACCGCGAGATCGAGATCGCCCCGGGCGTTTACTTCCCCGCCTGGACCTTCAATGGGCAGGTACCAGGACCCACCATCCGGGCCACCGAGGGGGATCTGGTTCGTATTCGATTCATCAACGCCGCCTCACATCCCCACACCATGCACTTCCACGGCTGGCACCGGCACGAAATGGATGGCACATTCCCCGACCAGTACGTGCAGCCCGGCGAGGAATTCATTTACGAGTTTGAGGCCGAGCCGGTGGGACTGCATCTCTACCACTGCCACTTGGTGCCGCTCAAGCGGCACATCCATAAAGGGATGTACGGCGCCTTCATCGTCGATCCAGACCCCAACCGCTACGAGGGGGCGCTGCGGGAGGTGGCCAAGACCCGCAACCCTGATTTCCCAGAAAACCGTGAGGTCCGCGAGCTGATCATGGTCATGAACGGCTTCGACACCAACTTCGATGGCGAGAACGAGGTCTACGCGGTCAACACCGTGGCCTTCCAGTACATGCGGCATCCGATTCCGGTGAAGGTCGGTCAGCTCGTGCGGGTGTACCTGGTCAACATCACCGAGTTTGATCCGATCAATTCGTTTCACCTGCACGCCGGCTTCTTCGACGTGTTTCGCACGGGCACCAAGCTCCAAACGACCGAGCACACCGACACGGTGATGATGTGCCAAGGCGAGCGTGCGATCCTGGAGTTCCGCCCCCGTTGGCCGGGACGGTACATGTTCCACGCTCACCAGAGTGAGTTCGCGGAGCTGGGGTGGATGGGGCTCTTCGCCGCGCAGGACGCTCAGCAGCAGCTTGCCCGAGGAATTGACCAGGCGTCAGCCCCCGACTTTGCCCTCGTCGATCAACATGACCGCATGGTCCGGCTGTCTGACTACCGCGACCAGGCGCACCTGGTACTGGTCTTCCACCTGGGCGTGGTCTGTTCGTTCTGCCGGGACCAGCTTGCGTTGCTCGAACAGGATACAGCGACCATCCGCGGGCTGGGCGCAGAGATCCTGGCGGTCAGTTCCGATCGTCCTTCCGTCAACCGGGCCAATGTCGTCGCCCGTCATGAACGACCGTTCCCGCTTCTTGCCGACCCGGACCGTGCCGTGGCGGCGCAGTACGGCGCGTATGTGGCCTCGACCGGCCAAGAACTCCACGGCACGTTTCTCATCGACAAGCACGGCCGAATTCGCTGGAAATACCTGGGGGACCAGCCGCTGATGGACCATGGCGCGCTGTTGGCGGCTCTACGAGAAATCAACCACGGCGCCAGGCCCTCTTTGATCAGCCACGGTCCCGGGTGAGCGCACATGACCACGCCTCAGCAGACAGACCACCAACAGCGGGGAAACCCGATCACCTCACGAGGATGGGTCGCCACCGGGCTTCTCGCCGTGGCTCCGCTTGGACTACTCGGCGCCGTGCTGTGGGGGATCGCGGTCCTCAAGCCGCTTGACCGTGTGCGCGGGGAGGGCTTTCCGCCCGTGGAGGAGCTCTCCGTGCTTCGCACCGTGCTCCCGGAGCCCGGGCTCATCGAGCTGCATCTGGTCAACGGCGGCCCCGACCCCGTCACCGTGGCCCAGGTGTTGGTGGACGAAGCGTACTGGTCCTTTTGGATGGACGCCGGCCACGGCCTGACCAACGATCCCGCCCTGGAGGAACTTCTGCCCGACGAGCGGGCTCAGGAGCTTGAGCGCCGCCGCACCATCGGCCGCCTCGGACGGGCGGTCATCTGGTTGGAGTACCCGTGGGTCCTGGGCGAAGCGCACGAAGTCGTGCTGATCTCCAAGACCGGCGTCACCTTCGGCACCACCATCGAGGTCGCTGTCGTTTCACCGACGGCCACGGCTCGGTATTTCGGGCTCTTTGCGCTGCTGGGCGTACTGGTGGGGTTGATCCCCGTGTATCTCGGACTGATGTGGTATCCGCTCATTCGAAGGCTCGGCGAGCGCACCATCAACGTGTTGCTGTGCTTTACCGTTGGTCTGCTTGTATTTCTCGCCATCGATGCGGTGGCTGAGGCGCTGGAAGCGTCCGGGCGACTACCTGACGTCTACCAAGGTCCGGCCCTGATCGTGCTCGGCGTCATCGGAACGATGTTGTTGCTGCTTGCTGCCGGCGGCTGGATGCAGGAGAGAGCCACTCGCCGCGGGCCGGGATTTGAGAGCCTCGGTTTGGCCTACTTCATCGCGCTGGGCATCGGCCTGCACAATCTAGGCGAGGGTCTGGCCATTGGCGCGGCGTTCAACCTCGGCGCCCTTTCACTGGGAACGATGCTCATCGTCGGCTTCACGCTGCACAACATCACCGAAGGGTTGGCCATCGTGTCGCCTCTGGCTCGGGTGGGAGTGCGCGTGGCCCACCTCGGGTGGCTCGGCCTGCTCGCTGGAGGGCCGACGATCGTGGGCGGCTGGGTCGGTGCGTTCGCCTATTCGCCGTTGTGGTCTGTTCTGTTTCTCGCGATCGGCGCCGGGGCCATCCTGCAGGTCGTGTACGAGATCTTCCGTCAAATGGCGGGGGGTGAGGCCGTCACTCGCGTGCTCACCCCCTTGCCGAACCTCGGCGGTTTGGCGGCCGGCTTTGGGCTGATGTACGCCACCAGCCTGCTGGTGGCAATGTAGATGGAGTCCCGATTCCATCGGAATGAAATAGATGAATTCTCCGGAGACTGATCGATGACGATGCGACAAAGACGAAGCGTGGCCGGGGTGTCGCTGCTGGTCGGGCTGGGACTTGTCATCCTGATGGGGAGCGCACTGATGGGTCGTGCCACCGGCGCGCAGGGAGTGATCCACATCGAGCTGATCGCTCAGCAGATGACATTCCGCCAAGCGGATCCTGCCAACCCGTCGCAGTGGCTCGACAACCCCACCCTGAGGGTCCGCACCGGGGAGACGGTCGAACTCGTGCTGCGCAACCGCGACGCAGGGATGAAGCACGACCTGACCATTGCAGAGTTGGGCCTCAAAACACGCATGACCTACTTCGGCGACACCGTCGTCTTGCGATTCACCGCGCCGCAGCCGGGCACGTATATCTACCTGTGCTCGATCCACCCCTGACTCATGCGCGGCCGATTGATCGTCGAGTCCCGCTCACGAGCAATGAACCATGGAGGCAGACATGAAACGCAACCGGTACGTTCCCAGCGGTGTTCGCGCAGCGGCAATGTTCGGACTCGCGGCGATCAGCGTCGCCTATGCCGCGCCGCCCGCCCACGCCACACCGCAATTTGCCCGCACGTACAACACCAGCTGTACCACCTGCCACTCGGTCCCTCCCCAGTTGAACATCAACGGGATGGCTTTCTTGGCACGTGGCTACCGCATGCCCGCGGCACTCGCGCAAGACAGGATTGACACGGCCCCGCTGGCAGTTTGGCTTACCGCGATTCAGGAAGAACAGATCTCCAGGGATTTCAGCGAGGGTTTCTTGAGCAAGGTGGAGTTGATTAGTGGCGGGCCCATCGGGGATTCTCTGTCCTACTTCGTTGAGTGGCGAATGGGGAGCCTCCAAACCCGCAGCGATGGGACGTTGCGCGACCGCAGCGGCCGCTTCGAAGACGCCTTCCTCACCTGGCAGATCGACGACCGGAGTGCGCTCACCATCGGTCAGTATCGCGCTCTGAATCAGGTTGACGTCTCGCGGCGGTTGTCGGTCAGCACGCCGGCCCTCTTCGGCACGTCCCTGGCCGGAGATCCGTCGAGCAACAAGCGTATCGAGTCGCTGCGAGCGTTCTCGCCTGCCGGACGATCGCCGGGCTTTACCTACCAGTTTCAATCAATCGAGGGTGAATCGCCCAGCGACGGGCTGTTTCACTTTGTGACTCTACCGTTTGCCGGTGAGCTTTCCATTCCGCTGACTACCGAAGCTCGTGATGAGGCGAGCTTCGAATTGGAAGGATCACCCAAGGGAGTCTTCCTGGAAACGTTCTACCGTCAGGGGCTCAACTCCATTGGGCTGCACGGTTTTGTCGATGATGACCGCTGGCTCCTGACGGGACTCGGCACACTCAACATCGATTCTCTCCAGATCACGGGCGGGATCGGTGTGGACGAGCAAGACGGCGCGGCCACCCGCGTCCGCTCCAGTCTGCAGCTTGAGTATCTCTTGCCTTGTAATAATCACGACTGGATCCAGGCCGCCGTCGGCTTTCGAGTGGAACACGTCACCAAATCCGGCCGTGAGACGGCCTACATCCCCTATTTCACGATGAGCGGCCCCAACGAGAGCTATACGTTCTTGCTGAACCTTGAGTACCGGGGTCAAGAAGATAACGAGAGGTTCGTCGCCGGTTTCTCCATACTGTTCTAGCGCGTCGCAGATGCATCGCCCGGCTTGGCTGGCATCACCGTGCGGTTTTGAGCGGGCGTACCGGTGACCAGACGGCTGGATCGATTAGGAGTGCGACGATGAACGGATCAGACCAGCAACGACGAGCATCCCGGCGTGTGCCGGTGCTCGTTCTTGCCCTGCTGCCTTTGGTGCTGCTGGGGCTGCTGGTCGCCGTGTTTGTCACGAGTGATCCGACTGCGGTCCTGAAGGCGTCGTTCCCGCCGATCGAGGAGCTGGCTTTCCAGCGGGTCACGCTGGAGCCCGGCCTGATCACGCTCAAGGTGAGCAACGACGGACCTGATCCCCTGACCATCGCCCAGGTCATGGTGGACGACGCGTATTGGAACTTCACCATCGAGCCGGATGCCACGATCGACCGCCTGGGCAACGCCACGGTGAAGATCCCGTATGCGTGGGTGCAAGACGAGACCCACGTGGTGAAGTTCATCACCTCCACCGGAGTGACGTTCGAGCACGAAATTGCAGTGGCGGTTGAGTCGCCGAGACCGACGGCTGCACTGTTTGGATTGTTTGCGCTTCTGGGGATCTACGTTGGGGTGCTTCCCGTGGCCCTGGGAATGATGTGGCTGCCTGCGTTGCGCCGGACGCGGCGGAAGTTTATCGAAGTCCTCCTGTTCCTGACCATCGGATTGCTGGTGTTTCTCGGGTTCGATGCGCTGGAAGAGGCGCTGGAAATCGTCGAGGGCTTCCCCCGGGTCTACCAGGGGATGGGATTGCTCGTGATCGGTGGGATCGGAAGTTTTGCATTGCTGACCGCGCTGAACAACGAACTGGCGGCGCGGCAGGGGGAGGCCGCAGACAGCTCGGCGACCCTGTCCTACATGATCGCCAGCGGCATCGGGCTCCACAACCTGGCGGAGGGGCTTGCCATCGGAGCGGCCTATGCGCTGGGCGAGATCACCCTGGGCTCGATGCTGGTGCTGGGCTTCATGTTGCACAACATCACCGAAGGACTCGCGGTCGTGGCCCCGCTCGCCAAGTCCGGGGCAGCGCTGCGCCGGTTGGTTTGCCTGGGCGCGATTGCCGGCGGGCCGACCATCATCGGCGCCTGGATCGGCGGTTTCACCTACTCGCCGCTGTGGTCGCTTCTGTTTCTGGCAATCGGGGCGGGGGCGATCTTCCAGGTGGCCTGGCAGATCCTGGCCCAGATGGCGCGACAGCACGAGCCGCGCTCGCCGCTGTTCGATTTCGCCAACCTCGGCGGGCTGATGGCCGGTTTCCTGATCATGTACACGACCGGACTGCTGGTGGCGATATGAGACGTCCGGATTCTAGAAAGGATTGGACCGTGAAACGGATTAGATTGCTTACCGCATTGATGATCGTTGTCGTCAGCGCGACCGGCGTCGTGCTCGCCTCCATCGCGCAAGGCGCGGTGAGCCGCGAGATCACGATCGTTGCCAAGAACATGGTCTTCAGCGTCCCGTCGCTCGAATCGTCCGGCGAGGCAAACCCGACGATCACCGTGAAGCGCGGCCAGAGGGTTACGATCGTCTTGCGCAATGACGACGCGGGCATGCAGCATGACCTGGTCATCGAGGGGTTGGACGTTCGCCTTGAAGTAGTATCCTGCGGCGAGACGACGCGATTGACGTTCACCGCACCTCGCGAGCCGGGCGAGTACGTCTACCTGTGCAGCTTCCATCCCAGAAGAATGCGCGGCGTGTTCATCGTCGAATGAACACGGAGCAAATCCCGCGCGAGCAGCAGACCCGCGACCGCGTGCCCGCCCGGAAACCGCCGAGCGATCCCCGATTCTGGATCAACGCCCGCCGGCTTTCGGCCGGACGTCGCACCCGGCTACGCGCTGTGCGGTTTGAAGTTGAGACGCGGGCTGATAGCTAATGCCTAATGCCAAGTGCCTAATGCCTTTCTTCATGCCCTCAAGCCTTCTTATCACGCTTCGGCCGATCCTCAAATGCACTCATGGCGGGATTGGAAGCGAAGGATAGACGTGCTGGTGTGGTTCTGAGACGCGCAAGGACTCAAACACATCATCCGGACACCTTTTCTTTCCCATGTTGGCATTCCAATCCCCAAGCGTGCTCATCGTCTTAGGAAGGCGTGTTGATCCTTCTTGATCTGCTCAATGTTGGGGTCATCCCAACCGAATCCTTCGAATAGCCAAACGATTGCTTCTCGAGCAGGCTCAGAGGAATCGTTGATGAGGTCTTCCGGCGTAACGGGCCATTCCCGTTCGAGCTTCTCAACGGATGCTGCAAAGTAGCAAGGCCAGAATCGTCGAGGATCGTGTGTGGCGAGTACGAAACCCTTTATGCAGTGGAGACCTATCTTGATCGTAATGGGCTCCCGATACGCACCCTGCTGAACAAGACGTGCTGCAAATTCAAAATACTCAGTAACGCGATAAACTAGGTTCACGATCTCAACAAAACCTGGAACAGAATCCCAGTCGACAGGCTCAGACACTTGGCGAATCCCCTGCTTGGCTACTTCCTCGATCTCCTTTCGCCAACTACTGTCAAAATACTCGCGGATTGTTGACAGATATAGAAACTGTCCGCTCTGAAGGAACCGCCAGTATTCCATACCCCAGCCTTCCATCCAGCTCTCGATATAGTTGTCACCTCTACCCCAGTCGGCATCGGACCTACTCACAAACGGAAAATCCCACCCTCTCAAATGCACTTTCGCTGCTTCAATGAGTTCTCTACACCGCTTGCGTGACTCTATCAACTGCGCATCATAGCTGTCTGGTCGAATATGTAATCGCCAGTGTGGGCCTGATCGAACGTCATCAATGAATTCCGGCGGCATCTCTCAGAGCCCCTCCAGCTCGTCGTCAAATCTCTTAGAGTCGGCATCCTGAGATTCATAGCCAAGCCGTGTAACAGTCCGATGAAAACGTTGGATACCCTTCTCGATTGCCAGAACCAGAAGGTTTCGCATCTCCTCAGCATTTTGAATTCGGCGAGTCTCGGGCTTCTTGTCCGGTCGAATATAGACGCTACCTGCATCAAGTCCATCGCCTGCACGTTGACAAACAACCGGCAGCTCGCGGAACTCTTGCACAGCGATGACAAGTAATTTGGCCTCCCGGTGTTGAACCAGAACAAGTTCGAGGTTGACCGGCGGCGAAGCGTGCCGGTTTACAGCGTCCAGCACGTCATCCGGGTCATAGGTCTTCAACACATCCTCGCTCACACCCGTGATCTGCCATCCAGAGGGCTCGCCTGCTACGCCGATGATGATGTCGCCACCATCACGAAGATTGGCCATGGCCATGGCTGTACGCACGATGTGTTTCTTCAGCACTTCCCAAGTCTGCGCGGACTTGAATTCTGTGCTGCTATCCTCCATACCCCGATCAAGCGCTGCTACCACCCGATCACGCAGTTGGGATTGGCCAGGAAACGAAC
>JADFIM010000086.1 GCA_022566725.1 Planctomycetota bacterium | reverse complement strand
TCCGATGACGGGCGCCATTCGCCGGGATCCTCGTCGTGGGCTCAGCGCGACGATGTAGCTGCCAGGCGCTGTTGCGTCTACGGACGTCTCGTATCGGCCGGGCGCGGTTTGGCGAAGCCGAACGGGCAGCGCGTCGCCCTTGGGCCTGTAGACCACGCCGTCCACCTCAAGATAATTGAGAAACCCTTTGTCCTTGGTTGCGGCCTCCAACGTGATGAGCAGGCGGCCATCCTTTATCATGGTGATCAGCTCGGTGTCCGGACTGGTTGCGGGTCGAGTGATGGTGCGAACAAGCTGGGCCCAAAACGTCGCGTAGCCCGGCCAGTCGATCCATCGGCGGGACCAATGCCCATCGGCGTCGGATGTGAACGCCGCGACGCGCCCCAGCCCCGCCTGCCAGTGGGCGAGCAGCGGCTCGCCGTCGGGGTGGGTCATCTCGACCGTCACCGTTGGGTCACCGCGCCTCGCAGTGATGACGAGCCCGTCGAGGATCGGAGCCGAGCCCATCCCGATCGCCAGCGTTGAACCGGTCGGCTGGACTATCGGAACGAAGGGAACTTCCTTCAGCAGCGGCTTGTTGATGACCTGCACCGAATCCACGAGCACACGCGGCAATGTGCGGGGATTGCGGACGAGATAGAACTTGCCGCCGCCCAGTTCAGCAAGGCGGCGCAGTGTCTGCTCATCGGCGTTGTCTCCCACCGCGATGGTGGTGAGCTTGATGTTGCTCGCGGCCATGGCGTTGACGATGTCGTCGAGGTCCGTCGTGTGAGACCGGCCGTCGCTGAGGCAGACCACCAGCTTCTTCTGGGCGTTGACGTCGTTGAGCATCCGGTGCGCTTCGCGCAGCGCCGGGGCGAGGTTGGTTCCGCCGTCGGAGGTGATCCCGCGCACCTGCTGGGCGATCCGTTGCGGATCGTCGTTGCGCTGCAAGGGCACGTGAACCTTGGCGAAGAAATCGAAAGTCACGACGCCGACGAGACTTTCGCTGTGCAGCGATTCGATGGCCATGGCGGCGGCTTCGTTGGCAATCTGCTGCTGGCTGGCACGCGCGCCTGCGACCTGCAGGTTCATCGACCCGGACTTGTCCAACACCAGCACGAGGGCGGCGCTGGCCAGCTTGAGTTCCTTCGGCGGGTCGAGTTCCAACGGCAAGACCGCCTCAAGAGCCGTGCCGTTCCATCCGCCTGCGCCGAAGCTCTGCTCGCCGCCGATCATGATCAATCCGCCCCCAAGGTCATGGACGTAGCGGCCCAGCAGTTCGTGCTGGCGGGTGCTCAGCTCGTAGGCGGCGACGTTGTCGAGGATGATCAAGTCGTAGCGTTGCAGTGAGAGCAGGTCTTCACCCAGCGCATGAGGCGGCTGGGCCCGGGCGGGAATGCCAGCTTGCTGAAGCGTTCGGGCCAGGATGTTCGGCCGTTGGCTCGCGCGGCGGTCGAGAACCAGGACCATGCCCCGGCTCGGGGTGGCCGTGAACGCCTCGGCCCGGTTGTTGTCTAGAAGGATGTCGTCGCCCGGATCGTTCGGCTCGAAGACCGCCTCGAAGCGATTGATCGGAGTGCCGCCCAGCACCACGTGCGCCAGATGGACGGATTGGCCGGATGGAACCGAGATCGGCCGAGAGGTGCCTGCAAGTGCACCATTCAAATCGACCGGCTCACCTTCGTGCCGCAGGATGAGCCGGCCGTCGATCGGTTGCGTCGCGTTCAGCACGATTCGGAGGGTGACCGTTTGGCCGGGACGGGCAGTCGGGGGCGCCTCCACCCTGACCACCTGCACATCGCCGCTGAGGCTGTAGGTAATCGGGGCCACGTCGATGGGCACCACCCAGCGGGCGCCTTCGGCCGCTTTGGAATCGGCCAATGAGCCGGCGGCGGCCTGTCTTGCGGCCGCAATCGCATTGCCCTGCGTTTCATTGCCGTCGCTGACCAGCACGATCCGCTTGCCGGTATCAGCGGGGAACATCGCCAGGGCCAGCTGAATCGCATCAGCGATGTTCGTCCCTTCTAGCACACGCACATCCAGGTTGTCGTCGATGTAGGGTCCCTTGACGGGCACGGAAATGACGGTCGCCCGGCCGTCGAACACGATCAGCCCGAAGCGATCGTCGGGAGCCTTGGTCTGTGTGGCGAGGCGAAACCATTCCCGCAGGTGCTCCACGTTCGAGCGCCACTGCGAATCGGCACCCGCCGACAGTTGCGCGAAGCGCTGCACCGACCCGCTGAGGTCCAGCACGCCGATCACCGTCAGATTGTGGTGTTCGCGGACCGTGCGAGGCCCGGCGAGCATCACCACCAGCGCTAAGATGACGGCTGTTCGTAGAAGCAGAACCGTCGCACGGCGCAGTCGATCCATCGTCGCCAGCCACCGCCATCCCAGCACGGCCAGGGGCACGCAAAGCAGCCCCAGCCCCAGCAGTTCAGGGTGGTCAAAGCGCAGGTTCACGATCCGCCGTCGTCTTTGGGCGCGGCCGGGGTTCGCGGCGATTCCTGGGCAGCGGATTGTGCCGCCGCTCGATCGACGGTGTCTTTTAGCCGGCCGAAGTAGCGCTGAATGACGCTGTGGTACCGCGACGGCACGACCGAATCCTCCACGGCCTGTTCGGCCGCAGTCCGAGCCCGACTCACCGGCGCCGCCGTGCGGCCGCCACGTTGAGGTTCGCCTGCGCGGGGTTCCTTGCTCAGCCACTGGGCGATGACGATGTCTGCCTCTGCATCTGTACGGAGGTCGAGATTCTCTTCGTCGTTAAACGGTCCGACGGTACGGTCCTCAGCGCGCCGCATGTCGCCTGGGCCGGCGCCGGGTTGATCCTGAAGGTTGCCCAGCCACTGTTGGGCGAGGCGCTGCCTTTGTTCCTCGGTGAGGGTGTCGGCGAGATTCCGCGCGGCCTGCCTGAACCGCTTGCTAGCGGCGCGGCGATCATTGGCGGACCGTCGCGCACGCTCGAGTTGGCGAAGCGCATCGCCGACCGATTCTGGTCCACGATCGCGCAGGTCTTGCTCCTCTCGCTCGCCAGGTTGAATCACGGGGCGCTGCTGCGGGGCCGCTTCCGGCCGGCCAATTGAGCGTGGCTCAGATTCCTCGCTCGAGCGTGCGGTTGCATCCGGTGATGGCTGCTGAGCCGGCTCAGCGGATGGCGGTTGACCAGTGCCGCGATGCTCTTGCTCGATGGCCTGTTGGTCCGGTTGATCGGCTCGCCCTTGGTCGATGCGATCCTCGCTGGCGGCCGGTTCGATCTGATCTGCGGCCTGCTCCAGGGCGTCGGCGACCGAGCGGGCACGCTCGTCGGCTTGCGCTTGCGACTGCTGCTGCTCATTGCGGCGATGGACATCGTGGGCGAGCCGGCGAGCAATCTCTTCGTCGAGGTCGCGATCCTGGAGTCTCTGCTCGATCTGCCCTTGGGGGCGTTGTTCGTCCAGCAGATCGCTGATGGTCTGCTCGTTGACATCCAGGTCGCGCATCGCCTCTCGAAGCGCTTGCTCTTGCTCGGCTGATTCCGCTTGCGCGGAGTCCTGCGATTCTTTGAGGTGCTCGCTGATTTGTCGCAGGTGCTCGGCGAGCTCTCGGCGAGTCGAAGGCGGCATCTCGTCGCGGCTTTCGATGAGTTGGTCGAACAGCTCGGCCGCTTCGCCGAACTCTCCTCGACGAAGCGCGTCGGTGAATTCCTCGGCAGACATCGGCGCATCGGGTGTGTCAATGCCCGCGAAGCGCCTCGCAATTGCGTCCGCGGCGTCGGAGCGACTCTGGGCCTCGTCGGCGAGCTGGGCCGCAAGCTCGTCGAGCCGGGCAGCTGATCGGTCGCGGGCCTGCACCAGTTCGGTTTCCGAGGATGGCTCGTTGGCGAGTTGCTGTGCGAGGCGCTCCAATGCATCCAGATCGTCGCGCGATTGCTCATCGAGGGTCTCATCGCCCAGATCAGCAACTGCGTCGCCGATAGCCTGAACGATTCGCCGTCGCTGCTGATCCAGTTCTGCCGCGCCTTCGGGAGGTTGGGTGTGGTTCGCCCATGCGAAGGTGGGCAGATAGGCAATCCCCAGCCCAAGCGCTGCAGCCATCACGGCGGCAACGCCCCAGATGCGCGTGATGCGGATCGGCATGGCGGACTTGAGGTCGATTGAGTCAGCCAGACGTTGGGCGTCTTGGCGGACCAGGGTCGCAAAGTCGTCATCCGGAACCTGCCCCGTTCGGATCACCTCTGCGGTGCCGAGGCGATCGCGCAGCCCAAGCTGCCGATCAAGCCGCACCGCCAAGTCAAAGGCGCTGAGTCGGTGCAGCAGCGCATGGATCGCGCCGACGAGCAGACCGACGCCGGCCAGGATCCCAAAGACCTCCAACCGCACGCCGAAACCGATCACCCGGTCGAGCACGAGCGCGCCGAGCCCGATCCCGGCCCCGACAGCTAACCCGGCCCCGGCCTGGCGGACCGCCCGGTCGGCCACCACTCGCCGTCGGGCTCGTCGGAGGATGTGCTCAATTGCAGTCATGGTCATCCGGGAGGAATGTACGTTCTGTGAGGATTTCAGGCTCCAAGGCGATTCGGGGGGGATGAGTGGACGACTGTATCAATGATATGGGTCGAAACGTCCTGGCCGATGGTTCGCCCCACACTGAGAAAATACCGGCCGCGGAACAGGAGACGAACCCCGGCGTCGGACCATGTGTATCCAGGGGATACTGCCCGTAGGTTCTAACGGAGAATTGCTATGCGACATTGCTGGATTCCGCTGATCGTTGGGTTGATTACAAGCAGCTCCCATGCGGCGGGCCTGCTCGCCCCGAAGGATCAGACGCTGCCGCCGCTTCGAGTCACCGATCACCTGGTGGACGTGGAGATTCACGATCAGGTGGCCCTGACATCGGTGACCCAGACCTTTCATAACGACACGAACCGGCGATTGGAAGCCACCTACCTGTTTCCGCTGCCGGAACACGCGGACCTGACAAATTTCCAGATGACCTTCAACGGCAAGTTTGTCCAAGGCGAGGTGCTGCCTGCGGACAAGGCACGGGAGATCTATGAATCGATCGTCCGGCGAACCAAGGACCCCGGGCTGATCGAGTTTATCGGTCGCCGGCTGCTGCAAATGCGAGTGTTCCCGATCGAGCCGGGCAGCGACACCACGATCAAGCTGCGGTATCAGCAGGTCGTTCGCCCGATCAGCGGGATGCACGGGTATCACTATCCGCTGCGAACCCGCAAGACGGCCGGGCAGGCGTATGGCATGGTGCGGTTCAGTGTTTCGCTTCGCACCACGGCTCCGCTGAAGAACATCTGGTCGCCGAGCCACTCGGTGGAGATCGTCCGCGAAGGCGAGAACGCTGCGAGAATCGGCTACGAAGCGTCCGGCGGCAGCCTCGAAGACGATTTCCTGCTGCTGTACGACACCGATTCGAGCGATCTCGGCCTGTCGGTCGTCGCTTACCAGCCCAATCAATCCGCGCCTGGGCATTTTGTGCTGATGCTCACGCCCAAGCAGCTTTGGCCGAAGTCCGCCTATCAGCCGCAAGACGTCGTATTCGTGATCGACACCAGCGGGTCGATGGCCGGCGAGAAGATCCAACAGGCACGCCGGGCCCTTCAGTTCTGTATCGACAAGCTCGATGAGGGCGACCGATTCAGCGTGGTGCGATTCTCCACCGGCTACGACGTGCTGTTTGGGGAGCTTGTCCCGGCCGCGAAGGAGAAACGGGCCGAGGCTCAGAACTGGATCGAGCAGTTCGGGGCAGCCGGCGGAACCAACATCGCCGACACGCTCCAACACGTGCTCACCATGCGGCCGAAAGCCCAAGACGCTTCGGTGGCTCGGCCGTTTGTCGTCGTGTTCCTCACCGATGGGAGAGGCAACCGCCAACCCGATGAGATCATGACGATCCTCGCGCAGGCTCCGGCGGCGAGGGTGGGGCTGCGGATATTTCCGTTCGGCGTAGGCCACGATGTCAACACGATCATGCTGGATCGGCTGGCCAACGAGTTCACCGGCCGGCCGACCTACGTCCAGCCGGGCGAAAACCTGGAGCTGGTGCTGGGTGATTTCTTCTCGGTTGTCAGCCAACCGGTGCTGACGAATCTCCGTTTGGCATTGCCGGCGGTCGGCGTCACCGAGCGATTCCCCGCCACACTCGGCGACTTGTATCACGGCCAGCAGCTCATCATCGCCGGCCAGTTCCGGACGCCGGTCACCGGGCCGGTGAAGCTGATGGCGACGCGCAACGGGAAGGAGATTGAGTACGCCTGGCCGAGCGTTGCGTTTACGAGCACCGCCGAAGCGACCTACGTGCCGGCTGTGTGGGCCGGGCGGAAGATCTCGTACCTGATCGATCAGATCCGGACTCACGGCGAATCGCAGGAGATGATCGCCGAGATCGTCGCGCTGAGTCAGCAATATGGCATCCAGACGCCGTACACGAGCTGGCTGGTGGTGCCCGAACGGCAAGAGCTCCTGGTGCGCCACCTGCGGCCGGCGCCTGGTATGCCTCGTCGTCTGCCTGGGCCCGGCAGCCGCGCGATCCAGGGCGAGCGCCTCCGAGGACTTGGCTTTGGCGGTGGCTCTGGCCCGGCTGAGCCCCAGACCTACGGAGATGAATTCGGCGAGGTTGGGCTCGAAGAAGCTGAGAAGTCGGTGACCCTAGAGGCCGGCACTGTCGCGAACCTGATCGCGCGGAGGAACGCCCAGCTGAGAGGACTGAGCAGCCGTGATGGCGATCGGCTCGATCTGAACCAGCTCCCTGCCCAGCAGTTCAACAACCGCTGGTACAACCGCATCGGCCGGTACCTCGTCGATGAAGACGTAGACGAAGAGACCGAGATCATCATCGTCCGCTTCGGATCGGAGGCGTACTTCGAGCTGGTCGGTGGGCGGGCGGATCTGCGGCTGGTGTTGGCGGCGAGCCGAAACGCGGTGGTGCAGGTCAATGCGACCCAGGCCCTGCTTATCGCCGACGAGAAAGGAATCGAGCAGTTTTCTGCCGATCAGCGGCAACAATTCGCCCTGCTGCTGCGTTAGGTATGGTGACCGCTTCCTCGTTTCGCATTGATCCTTCTCCTCTTCCCCCACACGGCCTGACCGGGCGTCATACCCGATCAGGCTGTTTTCTGCACACTGCGTCTTGCGCAAAGAAAAAGCCCGCGTTTGAGGTAGGCGGGCTTGACGGTTTCAATGCAGTGCGGGTCGGTCGTGTCGGATTCATTGGACGATGATCGGCCCGATCCAGGCCATGGAATCCGCAGACGGCGCCGGCTGATCCGGATCGGGCTCGGTGTCAACATCTTCCAGCAGCTCACCGAACGGATCGTCGATCGCGGCGTCGTTGGTCTGCAGCTCGTACCTCGCCTTCTCTTCATAACTGTGGCGGATGCCCTGCTGCGCCAGCGTGACCAGCTGCGCTTCCTGGATCGTTCGAAGCTGGGCGAGCTTGGATTCGAGTTGTTTGAGGTTGCCGATCTTGCCCCAGCGATCGTAGCTGTCGAGCGTGGCCTGGAGCTGCTCGGTCATCTCGATCAGCCGCTGGTTGCGTTGGATCGTGTCGATCTGGCGGTCGAGCTGCCAGGTCTGGGTTTGAAAGGTCGCGTATTCGTCGCCAAGGGTGTTGAGAATCTCCACCAGCCGGGCCCTTTGCTGCCCAAGCACGCTGAGCTGCTGCCGATTGCACGCCAGACGATCCTGGTATGTGATTCTGACGTGATTGATGCGGCGGGCCTCGGTGTAGGCCTGGTGGATGTCGAAGCGAACACCTTCAAAACGAATGGCGACCAGCCGGGCAGTGGCCTCGCCCTGCACTTCTTCGGCGCGGGTGATCAGGGTCTTCAGCTCGGCCAGGTCGTCCGCGGTCATGGCGACGACCCGCTGCGATACCTCGCAATCGCGCTCGAACTGGGCGATCTGATGCTCGACCTCGGCGACCTCGCCGCGCACGGTGGCGATCCGCGTGGGATACTCATCGGCGAGCTCCTGAAGCTGCTGCCGCAAGACGACTGGATTGTCCACGGCCCGATCGATCACCGATTGAGCCCCGGCACGAACATGGGCCAGACCCGCCTTCACGTGGTGCGGAAACAGTAGCGTGGCCCCGCCGAGTGCCAGGGCACTGATCAGCCCCCATCTCAAGATGCAACGTGAAAAGCAATGCATGGTTGTGTCCTTTCAGATTCCAGCCTCGCGGCCGTTGGGGTGCCAGGGGTGTCGGGCTCAGGTGTCCCGCTGTTGTCATTGGGAGTCTGTGGGCCTGGCTTTCAGGCGAGGTGCTCTCTTTTTTTTCACGCTCCGGGCCGATCGGCCCTCGACAGGCTTGTCGGGGCGGCGCGATTTCCGAGAAAGGCGGCTTGGCGGGCGGAAAACACCCTTGGCGTCCGGAAATGGCTGGGTTGGGACCTCTCCGGAGCGCTTGGGGGCCGTAGACTTGGGTGCGAATCGCCTCAGGATTTGCCCGCAGATTTGCAGGTGGGCTGAAAGGAAAGCCCCAGACGACCCAAGAAACGAGGGAGGTGATGAATACGCTCACAACGTCATTTGTCAAGCGGCTGCGGGACCGCGATGACGCAGCGTGGTTCGAGCTGTGGGAGGTCTTCGGTCCGGTGCTGCGAGTACAGCTCTCAAAGTGGGGCCGCGGACGCATCGGGGTCGAGACAGTTCGCGACCTGACCCAGGAAACGCTCGCGGCACTCTCGGACTCGATTGACCGCTACGACCCGACCCGTGGCGCGAGGTTCAGCACGTGGTTGCTGGCGATCGCCAAGCACGCACTGGGCGATGAGATCGATCGGCGCATGGCCCTGAAGCGAGGGGCCGGCCGCAAGGCAATAGCCTTTGACGAGCGCTACATGGCCAAGGCTTCCGGCATCGACGCTGATCACGTGTACGAGCAGAATGTCTTTCGGGCCAAGGTTTACGCGGCCATCCGCAAGACCGAGCCCGAGGTGGACTTTCTGCAATTTCAGGTCTATCGCATGCGTGTTTTCGATGGGCAATCAGGCAAACAGGTCGCCGAACAATTGGGGGTCAGTGAACCGACGGTCAGCCGGCATCTTCAGCGCGTGCGAGACCTGCTTCGCCGGCGGCTGGCCGAGACGATCGCGACCTACAGTTTCACCAAGGAGGAGCAGCGCGAGGTGCAGCAAGCCGGCCTCAGCGATGACGACTTGATGTTCGACGACGCCTTGGGGGAGATCTACCACCAACAATCGCGGCTGATCCTCGAGGATGAGGCGGCCGCGTCACAAGCGTTCTAGCATCCTCCGCCCGTAAAGGCCCCCTTGACGGTGCCGACAGCTCGGGAGGCTCAGGAGATCGCACCATGACGTACGGCATTCTTTCCATATTGGTGTTCTGCTTTGTCATCGTGGTGGTGATCCTGGCGGTCCTCTTCCTCATAGTGCCACTGCTGCGCGGTATTGGTTGGTTGATCGGCGGGTTCTTCAAGAGCCTCGGCTGGCTGATTGGTCATGTCTTCGAGTTCATCAGCGGCATGTTAAGGGACACTGTGCGGTTCGTCGGGGCGCTGATCGCGGGGGTTGTGCTCCTTCCGATGATGCTGCTGAACGTCGTCATCGGCCGATGGTCCGCCGCAGGTCATTTCGGCCGGTCGATGAAGCGGGAGTGCAGCGTGGCCGGGGCGTGCCTGTATCGCGTCGTGCTGCAACGGCCGTTGCGGTTCCTTTTGTTGGGCGGCCTACTGGAGGGGCTCGAGCAGCGCGTGGACGAGGCGGTGCTCGCTGTGCCGCCCGCCGACCAGCCCACCCGTCGCGCGTGGCGCAGCGGACAGTTTGACGGCTACACCATCGTCGGGTCGCTTCCCAGCGGTGGCTCCGGCGCCAAGCTCTACATTGCCGAGCCCCAGCCCCGCAAACGCGCTGGGCATCGTGACTTCCCCGAGCGGGTGGTGATCAAGTACTTTACCCTCACCGACGGGTCCACCCTGCCGCAGATCGTGCGCGAGTCGCGGGCGTTGGAGGCGGCCAAGCAACTTGGGCTCGTGCTCGATCACGGCATGGACGAGCATCGCTTCTTCTACGTGATGCCGTACCATCACGGCGACCACCTGGGCATCATCACCCGCCAGCTTCACGGCGAATCGGACGGTCAAGGTCTGGGCCGGGGCCAGCTGGCTGAGGCCATTGGTTACATCGAGGATCTCCTGGGCACGTTGTCGCGATACCACCGGGGCGGCTTGTGGCACAAGGACGTCAAGCCGGAGAACCTCATCGTCCATGACGGGCGGGTGCACCTGGTCGATTTGGGGCTGGTCACGCCGCTTCGATCGGCCATGACCCTCACGACGCACGGCACGGAGTACTTCCGCGATCCGGAGATGGTGCGCATGGCGATTCGAGGCGTGAAGGTGCACCAGGTGGATGGAGCGAAGTTCGACATCTATGCAGT
>JADFIM010000085.1 GCA_022566725.1 Planctomycetota bacterium | reverse complement strand
AACTGCGTGATGCACTGCTTCCCGGGTAAGGACGTCGTCGTTGAGCCCGACGGACACATCGGTCACGGCGCGGTGCTCCACGGCTGCACGATCAAACGGAACGCCCTCGTCGGAATGAACTCGGTGATCATGGATGATGCGGTGATCGGCGAGGACAGCTTCGTGGCCGCGATGACGTTTGTGAAGGCCGGCACCCAGGTTCCGCCGCGCTCGCTGGTGGGGGGGATCCCCGCGAAGGTCATCCGTGAGCTACGCGACGACGAGATCGCCTGGAAGTCCCAAGGCACCGGCCAGTATCAACACCTTGCGCGACGCTACCTGGCGACGGCGGTGGAAGTTCAACCACTCGCCGAAGTCGAGCCCGATCGCGGGCGCGTGCCGGAGCTGATCTACAAACCGAAGCACGAACAGGGATGAACCCGGGTAGAAAGCCGCGGATGGCATCCACGGCTTTATGGCTTGGAGCCGCTGTCGGTCTGCCTGGCCGCTTCGCCGATGAGCTCGCTGAGGGTGGGGTGAGGCTGAATGCTTGAAGCAAGATCACCGACCTCCGCGCCCATTTCCAGGGCCAACACACCCTGGGCAATAAGCTCCGCGGCTCCCGCGCCCACCATGCCCATGCCCAGCAGGAGCTTCGTGTCGGCATCAACGATGAGTTTGGTCCGCCCATCGGTTCGGCCCATGCTGACCGCCCGCCCCGATGTGGCCCAGGGAGCGGTGCTCACTTGATACGGGATGCCGGCCGCCTTCGCCTGAGCTTCGCTGAGCCCGCACCAGGCGACCTGCGGATCGGTGAAGACGACGCAAGGCACCGCCCGGGGGTCGTAGGCGCTCTTCCAACCGGCGATGACTTCCGCTGCAACCCGCGCCTGATGCATGGCCTTGTCCGCAAGCATGGGTTCACCGGTGACATCACCGACGGCGAAGATGCGAGGGTTGCTGCTGCGCTGCTGATCATCGACCTGAACGAACCCGTGCGTATCGAGTTGGACTTGGGCCTTTGCCAGGTCGAGCTGGTCGGTGTTCGGCCGTAGCCCGACCGCCACCAACACACGCTCGAAGGTGTTTCGTTTCGCGGCACGATCACCCCCGAACCGAACCTCAAGGCCGTTGGCAGCCTCACGCACGTCCGTGATTGTTGTCCCAAGACACACCTCAGCGAGGATCGTGTCGAGCCGCCGGGCCAGCGGCCGAACCAGATCGGCATCGGCCTGGGGCAGCAGTTGGCCATCGGGCGCCGCCAGCGTGACCTCACAGCCCAGCGCCGCATAGAGGCTGGCCAGCTCCACGGCGATGTAGTCGCTGCCGATGACCAGCAACGTGCGGGGCACCGCCTCCAGTGCAAGGGCCGCGGCAGAGTCCATCACCCGCGTCGATCTAGGCCATTCGCCTGGAGGTGATAGTGGGCTTGATCCGGTAGCGATCACTGCCCGCTTGAAACGGAGGCGCGACACCTGGCCGTCATGAACCACGATATTCCGGGTGTCCTCGAAGCGGGCGGTGCCTTTGATCAATTCGACGCCATGTTTCTTGCGCAATCCCTCCAGCCCCGCCGCCAGCGTTTCGATAGTCTGCTGCGTCCATTGACGGACCTTGGCCAGATCCACCCTTGGTTTGGAAAACTGTACGCCGAACCGTTGGGCGCGCTCGGCCAAACCGATCGCCTCGCCGATACCCAGCAGCGTCTTGGAGGGGATACAGCCGTGGTGCAGACACACACCGCCCAAGCCTCCGTGGGGATCCACGATGACAGTCTCGATACCCAGTTCGGCGGCGCGAAACGCAGCGGTGTACCCTCCCGGCCCGCCGCCGAGCACGACCAGTTCCGCCTCCTGTGTGAATTCGCCGACAACCATGAGCAAGGCACCAAGGGATCAAGGGATCAAGGCATCAAGTTTAGCCGCGAGCCAAGGCGAGCGCGTGGTTGTAAAGCCGCGACCAGTGGTCGCGGGGAAGCGCCGCGATCCGTACCGGCGGTGGTTCCACGCGGCCGGCCCCGGTCCACCGCCGATGGCGTCAGCTTTACAGGAGCTGCGCCGGGCTCTCCAGCGATCCGATGATCTCTTGCATGAACGCGATGGACTGGGCCCCGTCGATGAGGCGATGATCGAACGAAAGACTCAGCGGGAGGATCAGGCGGGGGACGACCTGCTGCTGGACGACCGACGGCTGCCATCGCGACCGGCCCAGGGCCAGGATCGCGGACTGCGGGTAGTTGATGATCGGCGTGGAATACCGACTGCCACCCATCGCCCCGGCGTTGGAGATCGTAAATGTCCCGCCGCGGGTGTCGTTTACAGCGAACGTGCCGTTGCGGGCCGTGTCCGCGAGTACGGCCAGCTCGTCGGCGATCTGCCCGACGGTCAACGGATCGACGTTGCGCAACACCGGCGCGATCAGTCCGCGGTCGGTATGCACGCCGATGGCGATGCCGATGTGCTCGTGGTAAATGATCTCATTGGCCTGCTCGTCGAGGCCGGCGTTGAAGATCGGGAACTTTTGCAGTGCCAGCGCAGTCGCTTTGATCGCGAACGGCAGGATGGTGAGCTTGCGCTCAGTCTTGTCCGGGTCACGATATTTGTGTCGCAGTTGATCGAGATCCGTGATATCGGCATCATCGGTGTCGGTGACGTGGGGGATCGCGGACTTGGATCGGGCCATCATCTCAGCGATGGTTCTGCGGGCCCGGGTCAAGGGTTCGCGCCGGGTCGGGCCCCAGTGATCGGCCGAGGGAAGGCCTTCAACCCTCACCCCGGCCCTCTCCCTTGGAAAGGGAGAGGGAGTGGAGGCGGCGGCGCGCTCGACATCCTCGCGGGTGACCCGGCCGGCCGGGCCGGAGCCTTCGATGACGGCGAGGTCAACGCTCAACTGCCGGGCGAGCTTGCGCACAGCTGGGGACGCGGGCTTGGTTTTGGCGGAGGGAGGTCTGCTGAGGGCAACACCGCGCGGTGGTGGGGTAGCGGGTGAGCGCGAAGCCGCAAGCGGCTTGGCCGCCATGGCAGCATCCTCGGCGCTCGCGTCGAAGCTGATCATCACGTCGCCCACGTTGACGACCTGTTGCTCGGCAACGTGCACCTTTGTCACTACCCCAGTGCACGGTGAGGGAATCTCGACCGAAGCCTTGTCGGTCTCGACCTCCAGCAGCGGCTGATCTTCCTTGACGTGATCGCCCTGAGCCACGAGTAGGCGGACGATCTGACCTTCGTGGACACCTTCACCGAGATCGGGCAGACGGAAGTCGGTAGGCATGGGCGATCATTCGTATTGCAGTGTTTCGTTTGCGGCTTCGATGATCGTGTCGGCGTCCGGCAGGTAATGCTGCTCGCACTGGAAGTACGGGAAATGAATGTCATAACCGGTGACGCGTTTGATCGGGGCCAGCAGATGCTCGAACGCGTGTTCGTTGATGCGGGCGATGATCTCAGCGGCGATGCCGCAGCATCGCGGCCCTTCATGCACGACCACGCACCGGCCGGTCTTGGAAACGGACTCGACGAGCGTCTGCGTATCCATCGGCGAAATCGACAGCAGGTCGATCACCTCGGCCTCGATACTGTGTAAGTCCTTGAGGTCCTGGGCCGCTTCCAGTGCCGGCCGCATCATCGCGCCGTAAGCGATCAGCGTGATGTCCGTGCCTTGGCGGGCGATCTGAGCTTTGCCGATTGCAATCTTCTGCGGCTGGTCGGGCACGTCCTCTCGAAACGCCCGGTAGAGGGCTTTGGGTTCGTAGAAGATCACCGGGTCGGAATCATCGATCGCGGCGTGGAGCAGGTCACGGGCGCTGCGCGGGCCTGAGGGGATCACGACTTTCAATCCCGGCGTGTGGGCCCAATAGGCCTCGCGGGATTCGGAATGGTGTTCCACGGCTCGAATGCCGCCGCCGTAGGGTGCGCGCATGACCATTGAAATGGGATAGCGGCCGTGTGAGCGATGGCGAAGCCGGGCCATGTTCTGCTCGATCTGATCAAAGGCCTGCAAGGTGAAGCCGGAGAACTGGATTTCCGCCACCGGCCGCAGCCCGTAGACGGCCATGCCCACGGCGGCGCCGATGATGGCACCTTCGGCCAGGGGGGTGTCGATCACGCGATCCTCGCCATACTTTTCAAGCAGGCCTTTGGTCACGCGAAACACGCCGCCGTCCACCGCGACATCCTCGCCCAGCACACACACGCGATCATCGTTGGCTAGGTTCTGATCGAGGGCCAGGTTCAGCGCTTCGACCATGTTCATCTTCGGCATTGTCCGTCCTCGGATGCAGCGGCGGGCAAGCGCGCCCGCTCAACGCTACTGGACCCCTTTGCGATCCAACTTCGCCAGGTACTCGCGCCTCTGCTGGTCCAGTTCCGGCGGAAGCTCTTCGTACATCATCTCAAACACCTCTCTCGGCCTGGCCTTGGCACGCTCGCGGAAGCGCGTGCGAGCCTCCAGCACCTCCTGTTCACATTCATCACCCAGACGGCCGATCGCCTGCGGATCAAGCAGACCCTTGTTCATGAGGTATTTCTCGAAGCGGGCAATCGGGCATTTGGCTTGCCATTGCTCGACCTCTTCGTCGCGCCGATACACCTTCGGATCATCCGCGGTGGTGTGGAGACTCATGCGGTAGGTGACGGCTTCGATCAACGACGGCCCGTCCCCGGCACGCGCCCTTTGCACGGCTTCGGTCGTAGCGACGATCATGGCGAGCACATCGTTCCCGTCGGCTCGCATACTGCGGATGCCGAAGCCGGGTCCGCGCCGGGCCAGCTCACTGATCCCAGCCTGTTTCTCGACCGGAACAGAGATTGCGTAGCCGTTGTTTTCGCAAACGAAGACGATCGGGGCCTTGTACACCGACGCGAAGTTGAACGCTTCATTGACGGATCCTTGGGACATTGCGCCGTCGCCGAAGTTTGTGAGCATCACGGCATCGCCGCCGCGATTCTTGATCCCCATGGCCACGCCCACCGCCACGGGGACGTGCGAGCCGACCACGATCGAGAACGGCAGGTCGTGGACGCCCTGAGGAATCTCGAATCCTTCAAAGAACCCGTCCCATAGCAGCATCAGCCCTTCGATCGTCCAGCCCCGCCACAGTTGCGCCCCGAAGCAACGGTAGGACGGGCTGAACCAATCGTCTTTGCCCAGCGGATAGATCTGGCCAATCTGGGTCGCCTCCTGTCCGATTCCGGGCGCGAACGTTCCCATCTCGCCTTGGCGTTGCATAGTGAGCATGCGAATGTCGAGCTTGCGCGTGAGCACCATCGCCCGATAGATGCGCAATAGCTCGTCGCCGTCGATCTTCGGTTCGAGTGCTTCATCCACCTCGCCGTGCTCGTCGAGGATTCGCAGGTATTCAATCTCGCCGAGATCGATCTTCTTTCTAGGCATGACTTCGGACCGGTGAGGAGCCGCCCGGACCTCGACGGCCGGCGACGGCGAGAGGGTCGGACGCGATGACTTGACTGCCTTGTGTGACATGGGATGAGCCCGCTTCGTTGCAGATCTTGGACGCGGATCGCGGCTCGTCGCGCTTTCGGCATGACGAGCCTTGGGCATCGTAGGGTGCGGCCACAATACTCGCCAGTGCTCAGACTCGCTTGAGCCGCTCGAACGTGTTGCGGCACGATTGGCAATAGTAAATCATTCGGCAGCGGGTCGGGCCGAAACTGCTTTCGAGGGTGGTCGTGTCGGAGCCGCAAAAGGGGCACTTTACAGCCGACGCTCGCAGCTCGACTGCGCCGCCGGAATGTCCCGGCACCGGTAGCTTCCCGCCGGATTCCGGAACCGTGACGCCGTGCTCCTTGAGAGACGCCCGCCCGTCGTCGGTAATGCGATCCACCGACCACGGCGGGTCATAGACGAATCGCACATCAACAGCGGATATGCCGTCAAGCGAGCCGACCTTCTCGGTGATGTTGTCGGCGATCATCTCCAGGGCCGGACACCCCACGAAGGTCGGCAGAATGTCGATCGAAACCCGCGCGGTGTCAACGGCCGGCTCGATCCGCACATCGTCCACCAATCCCAGATCGACGATGCTGATCGGCATCTCCGGATCGTCGATCGTGCGCAGCACGTTCATGATGGATTGGGTGTCGATCATGGTAACAACATCATATACACCGCCGTTCGCTGGCGAGCCGCCGTGTCCACACGAGCGGCTTGCTCGCCGTACACGATCGTTGTCTGCATTTCGTAACCAACCGCCGCGTGGCCGCGGCGGCTTCACTCACCACGCGGCGTTCGGTTCGAGGCGATACACCTCGCACATCTCATCCAGCAGCGGGGGGAGGTGTTCGGTGTGTTTGCCGCGCCGGCCGCCGATCGTTTGCGGTGAAGGCGGGTGGAGATCCAGTTTCAAGCTCGAGTCATTCGCGATCTGTTCCAGTTCGTTGCGCCAGGTCTCGAACATGTCCGTCTCCGCCCGCGGATATACATCCGCGGCTACCAGCTCATGTTCATGCTCAATCGGTTCGAAGAGCGAAGGGGCAATCGCGGCGAGCCTGTCAAGCGCCTTTTGCATGCGTTGCCTGGACTCATCGGTGCCTCGGCCGAGGCGTTGCATCCACGAATCAACGTGCTCGACGTGGATCTGCTCTTCGGCCGCCAGGCGATTGGCGAGGTCCGCGACCGGTTTGTCCGACGATCGCGCCAGCCGGCGAAGCCGCAAGCGATCGAAGTGGTCGCAGAAGAACTGCCGGCAGATGGCCGTGGCCCAGTCGAACTCATCCGGGGCCTCGACGATCGCGGCGCAGCGGAAGGCCTCGGATTTCCGGCCGAAGGCCAAGGCGTCGGCTGACGTCCCGATCAGCCCGGCGATGAGCTGGTACAGCGCCTGGGCGTGTGCCATCTCGTCCTGTGCGAGCGACGAAAAGGCGATGTCCTCTTCGAGGATCGGGGCGAGGCCCGTCCAATCACTGTTGCGATGGCCGAGCATAAGCTTGTCATCGGCGACGGCCAGCAGAAGATCGGCGAATGGCCGCTTGAGATTGTCCGGCAGCGTGATCATTCGTTGTTTGAGCAAAGACCCCCGGCAAGCCGGGGGCTAAATGCTGCTAGAACGTCTCCTTCAGGTCGTCTTTCTCGTATTCCTTGAGGTCTTCAGCCCGCCGCAGCTTCCGCCACTTGTCTTTGACCGGCTTGCTGTAGCCGCGGGCGAGGCGATACGTCTGATCGGTATGGCGCCAGATCAGATCGGTGTCGTAGTTGGTGGCGGTGACAGCCTCCTTGGGCACGACCCAGATGTTGACACACTTCTGATCCTGACCGTAGTGCTCGCGCGCAAACTGAAGCGCCATCTGCTGATCGGCCGCATCGACGCACCCCGCGTACATGTGCGGATCGCCTCGGTTGAGCTGGGTAAAGACCACGTAAGGCTTGAGGTCGCCTTCAGCCGGCGAGGTCAGGTCGCCATTGGACGGGTGAGATTGTTCGCGGACGTTTGACATCAGAGTTACGCCGCTGGGGGTAATCCCGCATTACCGCGCAGGATCGCATGGCGCACCCATCGGCCTTGTTCGTATGAGAATCGTCGCAAAGCGAGGCGCTTGGCGTTGCACGGGCCGTTGCCGCGGATCACTCGATAGAACTCGTCCCAATCCGGCTGGGTGAACGACCAGTTGCCGGTCGTCTCATCGAGGCGGAGGTTCTCATCCGGTTTCCTTTCGATCACCATGCCGTTGTCATCCTTCTTGACCACGTGGATCTTCAGGCCGAGGTCGATGGCGGCCGGGGCGAAGCGGTTGATGAACCGTCGGCGCAGGTTGTCGTTCGTGACGGTCTTCATTCGCCACCGCATCGGGGGGAGTTGCTCGGCGTGGGGCTTGTCCGGCGGGCCGAAGAACATCAACGCCGGATACCACCACCGATCGAAGGCTTCCTGGCCCATTTGGCGCTGCATCTTCGTGCCGCTCATCAACGTTAACACCATGTCCTCACCGCTCTTGAAGTGGAACGCTTCCTCCATGTTGATCCGCTTCATGGTGCGGACATACGGGCCGTAGGCTCCGTCAGCCAGCGTCTTCTGGTTCATGATCGCCGCGCCGTCGATGAGCCATTGGATCATGGCGATATCGCCCCAGGTCGGAGCGGGGTAGTTGAAGACGTTGTGATACTTGGTCCTGCCCGTGATCAGATCGCGAAGCATCTGATCGCGACTCTTGCCCAGGTCCTGCGAGACGCGATAGAGCATCTGGCCGTGGCCGACCTCATCCTGCACCTTGGCCGTCAACGCGAGCTTGCGTCGCAGGCTCGGAGCGCGAGTGATCCACTCGCCCTCGGGCAGCGCCCCGATGATCTCGGAGTTCGCGTGGTGCTCCGCCATCTTGAGCATGCCCTGGCGATAAGCCTGGGGCATCCAGTCGTCCGGCTCCAGGAGCTCGCCGGCGTTGATCTTGGCCTCGAACTCGGCCATCTTCGCCGGATCTTCGTCCCGAGCGTGATCGACGTGTACACCGACATTCGCGCTTCCGCTCATTTCGTCCGCCTTCGTATGCTAGTTCAGAATTCACCACAGAGCCGCAGAGGGCACAGAGAAAGACGAGGATTCAATCATGAATCAGGGTTTGATGACAGTTTGTTGATCAGACGAAGCGCTCGATAATGTAGCCTTACGTAAGAAATTGTCATGCCAGCCCACCCCAGCAGCAACAGTCCCACCCCCCATGCCTGCAAGGATGCGGGATCATCAAGAATCATCGCGAGCGATCCAACGACGACGCCCATTCCCCCAACCCACCCAGCCCAGATCAGGACCGCCGGGGGATGACGATCCGACATGTGAGTTGCCATCCTGACCAGCGATTCCTCGTCTCTTGTCAGCTCCATCATTGTTCCAACCTCTGTGTCCTCTGTGGCTCTCCGTGGCCCTCCGTGTTTCAATCTCGTTCAATAATCGTGGCGACGCCCTGGCCGACGCCGACACACAGTGTAGCCAGTCCTCGGGCAGCCTTGGTCCTGCGCATCTCGTGCGCTAGCGTGGTGACCAGACGCGCTCCGGTGCACCCCAGGGGGTGGCCGATGGCGATCGCCCCGCCGTTGGGGTTGACCTTCGCATCATCGAGGCCCAATTCACGGATGCACGCGATGGCCTGGGCGGCGAACGCTTCGTTGAGTTCGATGACATTGACATCGTTGAGGTTGATCTGGGCCCGTTGCAGAACCTTGCGAGTCGCGGGCACCGGCCCCATGCCCATGCAGCTTGGGTCCACCCCAGCTGTGGCCGACGGGCCGACGTAGGCGATGGGCTCCAGCCCCAGCCGCTTGGCGGCTTCGCGCTCCACCAGCAACAGAGCCGCGGCCCCGTCGTTGATGCCCGAGGAGTTACCCGCCGTCACCGTGCCCTTGTTATCCTTGGCGAACGCGGGGCGAAGTGCGGCCAGTTTCTCCAGCGTCGTGTCCGGCCGGGGGTGCTCGTCGGTATCGACCACCACCGGGTCACCCTTGCGCTGCGGGACCTCGACCGGCACGATCTCGTGGTCGAACTTGCACGCAGCCTTCGCCGACGCCCATTTCTTCTGACTGGTCAGGGCGAAGCGATCCTGGTCGTCGCGCGACACGTGGTACTTGCGGGCGACGTTCTCCGCCGTCTCTCCCATGGAGTACGGATTGTACATCTCGGCGAGCTTCGGATTCGTCAACCGCCAGCCGATCGTGGTGTCGTAGATTTCAGGCGTGCGGTCATAGGCCGCTTGCGGCTTCGCGATGACATACGGCGCGCGGCTCATCGACTCGGTTCCCCCGGCGATGAAGACGTCACCGTGGCCGGCTTCGATCATCCGGGCCGCGATGTTGATCGCATCCAGCCCCGAGGCACACAAACGGTTGACGGTGCAGCCGGCCACACTGTCGGGCAGCCCGGCCAGCAACGCCGCCATGCGGGCCACGTTGCGATTGTCCTCGCCGGCTTGATTGGCGGCGCCGAAGTAAACGTCGTCGATGACGGCGGGGTCGATCCCCGACCGCTCAACGACCTCGCGGATGACCAGCGCGGCCAGGTCGTCGGGGCGGACCGCCGCCAGCGCTCCGCCATAGCGCCCCACGGGAGTACGCAACGCGGTGATGATGGCCGCTCGTCGCATGGTGGAATGATAGGGACTCGCCTCGCCGTCGTGCGGTCATAGGCCGCTTGCGGCTTCGCGATCAGATACGGCGCACCGCGGACCAACTCGACTCCGCCCGAGAGAAGCGGTCGTCATCGACGGTCTCGTTCAGCGCCGCAAGCAGGGCCGCGACGCGGGGGCCGCTGATCTGCTCGGCCCATTCGAAAGGGCCTTTGAGGTAGTTCGTGCCAAGTTTCATTGCGATGTCGATGTCCGCTTCGCTCGCCACGCCGTCCCGGTGCGCCCAGCCCGCTTCGTTGATGATCGCGGCGAGAATGCGGGCAAAAACATATTG
>JADFIM010000084.1 GCA_022566725.1 Planctomycetota bacterium | reverse complement strand
CTTCTGCAAGGGTTAATCCACTCCTTCTTGCCTCGAAGTCGCGTTACCGGGCCAACCCGGGCCCATAACCACCGCGCCAGCATCGTTTACCGCGACATTTCCCCTTGCAACCGGACGAACTCCTGTTAGACTAGGGGGTTGCCCCACGGAGCTTGGCGCCGCCATTTCCGTGGGTGGGAACGTAGTCTGGTGGGTTTGTTTGCGTTCTGGAAGGGAATGTCGCGCTGGGAGGCTGACTGGGCAGGGTTCGGGGGCGACCGCCCGCACGTCTCCCTTGTTCCCCGACAGGGCGCACGACAGCGGAAAAGGAGACTGAAGAAATGCAGCTATCGCGTCTGTGGAACCGAAGTATCGCCGCCGCCGCGGCTGCCGTCGTCACGCTTGGGGTATCTGGGCCCGCGACGGCCGCCATCCATGATGTGATCGTTCGTGATTTCGTATTTGATCCGGCGACCGTCAATGTAGAACCCGGCGACACCGTGCGCTGGATCTGGGAAAGCGGCGTTCACTCCGTCACCTCCGGTGCGCCTTGTGTGTTTGACGGTCTGTTCAATGCGACGGTGGATGCCGCGAATCCGGTGTTCACCTACGTGGTCCAGAGCAACTTCATTGGAGTGATCCCGTATTTCTGTCTCCCGCACTGTGGCGTGGGGATGACCGGTCAAATTCGGGTGGACCACCTGGATTGGCCGGCGGTCTTTGATCCCCTGCAAGTGTTGACGGTGAACCTGCAACTTGACCCAATTGCCTGGGACACCATTCGGCACGACCTGACCTTCCTTATTGAAGTGCCGGCCCTGTTCTGGCAGGATGGCGACAAACCGATCAATGTTACGGTTCGCCGCAAGTCATCATCCGCCCTGCCCTCGGAAGCCGACCCCCAAAAGGTGGCCTTGAAGATCGATATCAACGATCTGGTGTCAGGCCAGAAATGGCATCAGCTCACCAAACTCAGCCTTGAAACTGGAGACCAGGTCGGCCTTATCGTTGAAGGCATGGCCTGGAATCTCCATCGGGCGGCGACCTCGGTTCCGTTCGGGTACGGCTACGACGCGGCGTACGGCTCCTGGGTTCGGCTCAATGTCAACGGAGTGTATAACGGCCTCTTCGTGAACGCCGAACAACGCAACAAGCAGGCGCTGAGGAACCGGGGGCTCTACACGCCGGTCACGGCGGACGAAACCTGGCTGTACAAGGCGACCGGCCAGAACGAGATCGAGGTGAAGGTTGGCATTCCCCACAGCCCGACATTCGAGGCTCTCTGCTATTCGCCCTTCTTCGCAACGCTGACGGAAGGGGACGCTGCACAGGAATGCCCGACGCCTGGTAATCCCACACTGGCCGTCGATCTGCCCACCTTTATCAACATGCAGGGTTTCTTGACGATGGCGGCGGTCAATGCGTTCGTCGCGAATCCCGATTCGCTGGTCACCCACAACCAGAATAGCTATTACGTAGACTTTGCCCCTGTTCTGACCGGAAAGACGCCCAACGAGAGACTCCCACTGGATACAGTCCTTGACTCGCTCAACCTCACCGGAGCCACCGTTGCTAACCTGGATGATGATCCGGATGCCGCAGGCACAGACTGGGCCACGGCAACTACAAACAATGTCAACACCGTAGTCCACGCAGCATTCCCCAACCCCAGCGGTCTCCTGGTCGACGGTTTTGGTCTCCAGGAGTTCCGTGCATCGGTGCGCAAGAACGCCGCCTCCGGCGCCGGCACGCCCACGGCTCGGATCGAATTACGGCAGAACGGCCAGTTGGTGCGGGCGGGCCCCAATATTGACGTCACGGCGCGCTCGGCGTCCCAACAGGTCATTTCGCTGACGTGGGATGCCACTGAGATTCTGGTCGCCGCGGCCGTTGAGTGCAAGGTCATCGGAACCAAGAGCGGTGGGTCGCCGGCCAACCGTGCATCGGTGGACATCGGGGCCGTCGAGTGGAACGCCGAAGGCGCTGTTGTTGGCGAGGTCATCCAGAGGTTGTATTACCCCTGGGACCTCGATAACGTCCTCCCCTTCATCGGGGATACGACCTTTGACATCTATGCCGGAGGGCCCGGGCCGACGGCGTACCAGACGATAATCCTGGGCCACCCGACGTTCCGAGCCCAGTACAGCCAGATACTCAACGACCTGCTGTGCGACCCGCTCTCGGAAGCCGAGATTTTCGCCTTTCTGAACGCCGTCGAGCCGGTGATTACTCAGGCGCTGATAGACGACCCCAATAACCAGATTCCCCTGGGTTTGACGGTGGTGGACCGCTTCAACGACATTCGGACCTGGATCTCACAGCGTGTTCTCAATGTCGCCGGCCAGATAGAAGGCTTCGTGCCATGCGCGGTGTCCTCCCCGGCCGACTTCTCCGGGCCGGACGGTGTACCTGACGGATGCGTTGACTCAGACGACCTCACGGTTCTGCTGGGTGCGTGGTGCTCGGCCGTCAACGATCCGAACCCGCCGAGCCCGCCCTGCGAGAACTGCACGCAAGTGAATCTCGACCTCGCGGACATCGCCGGCCAGGGCGGAGGCCCGCCCGATGGGTGTGTGGACTCGAACGACCTGACGAAGCTGCTGGGCGAGTGGTGCTCCGTCGCCGGCAGCAATCCGTGCGGCACCTGCTTCTAGAGCGGTGTCGAAGCAACTGGAGCGGCCGTTCCGAGCCGCGACCGTTCGATGGAGGTGCTGGGCTGCCAATTGTGTCCCTCTATGCGTCAATACCTACCGTGATGTCAAATGGTTGCGATGACGACCTCCCCGGCCAAACGTGATCGTCAAGACACGTGGAATCTAATAGACCGGCCCGGCCAACCGGCCGGATGGCTGCGTTGATGCGTTCGATTTGGCGCCGCTACTTGCCAATTGGGGCTGATGCTCGACGTACACAGCAATCTCTTCATCCAAACGAGGTATAATGAAAACTCTAACGCCCTTGAGTCATCGCAGCCTTTGCGAGACGATGTGCTGAATGCCTGCCACGACACTGGAGGAGACAAAGTGAATGACGCTCGGCGATGGAGGCGGTGGCCTCTGGTTTGTCTGATCCTGATTGTCGGCCAGGCCCCGGCCCAGGACGATCCGATCGATGCCACGCTGGTTGGGCATTGGAACGGGTTCGCCGGCTCCTATGGCGACGTGTGGGGAGACGGAAACTACGCCTACATTGGGCACTTCGGCCATGCTGGCATTCACATCGTCGATATCAGCGATCCAACCAACCCTCAGGCTGTGGATTATCCCCTGCGCCCTCCCAACGTCTTCGCTTCGGCCCAGGACGTCAAGGTCGCCGACGACCTTCTGTTCATCGGGTTGGAAAGCAATAACGAAGCCGGCGTCCACATCGTTGATGTTCGCAATCCTCTTGACCCGGTTGCGCTGGTCGATGTCAGCATCTCCGGGTTCAACGCCATCCATAACGTCTTCTACAACGCGGGTTTTCTGTACTTCGCCGACAGCGGAACAACGCGAGTGGGTATCGTTGATTTGACCGGGCTTGATCCGGATAACCCGCCTCCCGGGCCCATCACCACGCCGAAATGGATTCTCGAAAACGTCGGTAGTACGTTCGTGCACGACATGGTGGTGCATGACGGCCGGCTCTATGCCTGTGCGTGGGACAGCGGGCTGTGGATCTATGACGTCACCAATGTGGCCACGCAGATGCCCACCTTCCTCGGCAGTACGCCCGACGGCGGCAACAACACTCACTCATGCTGGCCGACCGCGAATGGCGATTATGTCGTCACTGGCGAGGAGCGCGAAGGCGGCGGGATCAAAGTGTATCGCATCACCGACCAGGGTAAATTCGTGACCCTAGAACTGACCGACTCGTTCTCCCTTCCAGCCAACGAGGCGTTTAGCGTTCACAATCAGGTGATTGATGGCTATCGCCTGTACAACGCCTGGTACCAGGGCGGGATGCAGGTCTTCGACATCGACCCCGCCACTGGTTTGCTCGAATTCGTCGCCAGCTATGACACCTTCGCCGGACCGCCGAGCGGCTTCAATGGGGCCTGGGGCGTCTATCCGTTCTTGGGCTCCGACCGTGTGCTGGTTTCCGATCTGTCCACGGGGCTCTACATCATCGACGTTGGGCCTCAGCTATTGGTCTTCAACTACCCCCAAGGCCGACCCGATCTGATCAACCCGGATGGCGACTCGTTTTCAGTTGAAATCGTTGGCCAGGACGGTGGCGCCCTCGATCCCGATTCGCCTCGGCTGCATTACGACGCAGGGGCCGGCTTCGTGGACGTGCCCCTGGTGCGGGTATCAGAGACCCTCTATGACGCGGTATTCCCCTCCATCCCTTGCGGGCAGAGCGTGTCCTATTACCTCAGTGCGCAGACCACCTCCGGAATCACTGTCAAGGACCCGCTCGACGCACCCAACACGACGTTTGAAACCCTCTCCGGCTTCGACTTGAAGATCGTTTTGGAAGACGACTTCGAGGCCGATAGCGGCTGGATGGTCGGCACGCCCGGTGATGACGCGGACACCGGCATCTGGGAGCGCATCGATCCGGTCGGCACCTCCGCTCAACCCGAAGACGACCACACCCCCGCCCCCGGAACCATGTGCTTCGTCACCGGCCAGGGCTCACCCGGCGGCCCGCTCGGTGCGAACGATGTCGATAACGGCCAGACCACGCTGACCTCGCCGGTCATTGATCTTTTGGGTACCCCCGATGCCGCGATGAGCTATTGGCGGTGGTACTCCAACGATACCGGGGCCAGCCCCAACGCCGATGTCTTCGTCGTCGATATCTCCAACGATGACGGCTCAACCTGGACCAACGTGGAAACCGTTGGCCCAAGTGGTCCGCAGACCTCCGGCGGATGGTTCTTCCACGAGTTCAATGTGGCGGACTTTATTCTGCCCACCGCGCAGGTGCGCTTACGGTTCATCGCGTCCGACCAGGGCGAAGGTTCCATCATCGAAGCGGCCGTGGATGATCTGCAGGTTGCGGTCATCGATTGCGGGCAGGTGATCCCAGGCGACCTCGATGGCGACGGGACGGTCGGTATCTTTGATCTGCTCATCCTCCTGAGCAACTGGGGGCCGTGTCCCGATCCGCCTGACCCCTGCCCAGCCGACCTCGACGGAGATGGCAACGTCGGCATCCTCGATCTGCTTGCCTTGCTGGCCAATTGGGGGTAGGTCCCGCAATCCAGACGCCGAAAGGTCGAACCTTTTTCATAAAGCCGCGACCACTGGTCGCGGTCTTTTCTCACCCACCGCGTTGACACAATCCTCGCGCACCTCCCGTTTGGAGAGGCTTCAGGGACCGCGGTAGACGCATCGGGCGCTGCAGGTCTCGTGGACGGCGATCTCAGCAAGCAACGGCAGTTGGGGCTGGAGATGATCCCAAATCCATTGAGCCAGAATCTCGCTGGTGGGATTCTCCAGGCCTCGGACTTCATTGAGGCATTGATGGTCGAGCTGCTGCCGCAGCGGCTTCACCGCCTCCTCGATCTTGCCATAGTCGATGAGGTATCCCTTGTCTTGCGAGACTTGACCTTCCACCACGACATCCACCCGGAAGGAGTGGCCGTGCATCCGCCGGCATTTGTGCCCCTGGGGGAACGTCGGCAGCCAATGCGCCGCTTCAAAGCCAAACGATTTGACCAGCCGAACGTGCATGGGAGGAAGGGGTGAGGAGTTAGGGATTAGGGGTTAGGGATTGGGGATGGAGGTTTAGTGTAGCTGCCGCGGGCAAGGTGGCTCACGACCCGCCCTCGCCCTGGGCGATCGCCCGATCCGCGAGATCGATATGCTCAGCCCGGCTCACCCGCCATTGAGCCGCGACCATCAGCCCGGCGCCCGCGAGCGCGATGCTGCCGCTGATCCACTGAGCCGGCGTCAGGATCTCGCGGAAGAGAAGGAATGAGCCCACCGCTACCCCGAACGGGTGCAATTGCAATACGCCGGATGACACCGCGACACCCAGGCGTGCGATGCTGGTGTAGTACAGGACGTGGCCCAGCGCGATCCCGATGACGGCCGACACTAGCAGCAATACGAACTGGCTGTTGGGGAGCGCCAGCGCCATCAGGCCGAAGGATTCGCCTCGGATCAGCATCAGCGCAACCATCGCCGCGGCCGTGTACTGGCTGATGGCGGCGAAGGCGATGACCGGGTTCACCTGGTGCATATACTTGCGCACCGCCAACCCGTAGGCCCCAAACAGAAACCCACTGCCCACGGACAGGATGACGCCGGCTGCGTGCGCTCCGACGACGGGTTGGCGGCCAAGGAGCACGGCCCCGGCAGTGCCTCCCGTGACCACCACCACCCCAAGCAGAAAGCGGCGCGACCGGATGATGGGCCGCTCCATCGGGAACAGCACGTACGCGCCCACAGCGGCGAAGAGCAACTGACTGCGCAAGCCGAACGTGAGCAGCCCCGGGTCGATCTTGTAATGCGCCAATGTAAAGCACACCTGCCCCGCGCCGTTGATGATGCTGGGAACCAGCGCCGCCCGCCACAGCCCGGCAGGAAGCCGGCGGCGGTATCCGGCGACCACCAGCACCGGCGCCCAGAGCAGCGCCGCAAACCCGTAACGCCATCCGTTGGAAGTCCAGGCGTCGATCGACGCCGCAAAGTGTTTGAGAAACAGCGGAACGCTGGACCAGGCGAGCAGGGTGAGGACGATGCTGATGAAGCCAACGGCGGCGGGGGGGAACGATCTGGTCATCTGCCCAACCGGTATAGCCTGGCTTGGCACAACTCGCCAACTCCCGGAGCCTACACCCCGCGGGCCCCGGTGCCCCAGATCAGCTTGTGGAGTTGGGTTTGCAGCCGCACCTGCCCGCCTTTGGGCGGGTCTTGGAGAATCCATTCGGCCAGGGTTTGAAGATCGAGCCCGTCGCAGCCGGCGATCTGTGCGCCCGGCGTCTGCTCGCACACCGCCGACATCAGCACCGCCCCGCAGCGCTGCGGCAAACGGTGCCGGGCGATGACCGATTTCGCCCACTCGTAGTCGGCCCGGTCAGTGATGACGAACTTCACCTCGTCGCGCTTGGTCAGGTGGTCAAGGTTGGTCAACAGGTTGTGATCGACCTCGCCGCTACCCGGAGTTTTGAGGTCGAGGATGCGGATGGCTCGCGGGTCGAGCACGCTGATGTCGCAGGCTCCAGACGTCTCGATGAGCACCGTTTTGCCGAGGTCGCACAGGCGCGTGATAAGCGTCTGTACCGGCTTCTGGAGCAACGGTTCGCCGCCGGTGATCTCGACCAGATCAGTCGGATGCGAGCAGACCTCGTCGATGATGTCATCAATGGATCTGGTCGCACCGGCCGTGAAGGCATACTCCGTGTCGCAATAGTTGCACCGCAGGTGACAGCCGGTCAGTCGGACGAACGCGCAAGGGCATCCCGCCCAGGTTGATTCGCCCTGGATCGAGAAGAAGACTTCGTTGATGCGAAGCGTCTCGGGTGCCATGGAAAAGATCATAGCCCGCTTGCGGGTTCGCGCGGGCTGCGAAGCGCCAGGCCGGGCGCCGTCTCGACACGCCTCACCGCCGGACTATACTGGGCACATTCACCACCGCCCAGGTGGCGGAATTGGCAGACGCGCCAGCTTGAGGTGCTGGTGGGATTAATATCCCGTGGAGGTTCGAGTCCTCTCCTGGGCACTTCGTCAACGCCGACAAGAGCCATTGGCAGATGAAGCGACGCATTAGCCATGAGGCATTCGGCAGACGTGTTGAGCCGCAAGGCGTAGGTGAGCTCGCCTCATGTCTTGGTCACGCACGATTCTGGCGGAGGTGAATTATTGTTAATGGCCAAGCAGCGGGCACGCAGGGCGATGGCCCCCTTTCGCAGGGGACTCAAACGCAGCCTTCGACCAACGATGATTCGCTGCGGCGCCCGCTGGATCTTTCGCAACAATGAGCGGTAGATCGACGTCATGGCCCACAGCGCCGGCCGGCATGATGGTGTGATCAACCGGTCCAACGAGGCCGAGCGTACGTAAAACGACTTGGCCCGCTCGACCTGTTCCAGAATAAATTGCCGGCAGCGACCTGGATCGGACCATTGCCTCACCTGCGATGGAGTGAGATCGTGGCGGGTGAAGTCCTCAGCCGGCAGGTACACGCGCCCCGAGTCGTAATCCTCCTTGTAATCGCGCAGGATGTTGGTGAGTTGGAAGGCGATTCCGCGATCGACCGCAAGTCTGCGGGCCACGGGGTCGCGATAGCCCCAGATTTCGATGCAGATCAGGCCAACTGCGGACGCCACGCGATAGCAATACTCGCGAACCTGATCGAATGTTTGGTATCGCCGGCCGATGAGGTCATCGATCTGCCCGTCGAGCATCGCATACAGGGCTTCGCGTTGGACATTGAAGCCGGTCGCGGTATCGGCGAGAGCGACCCAGAGCGGATCGTTATCAACGATTTGACCAGCCAGCGCCGCGTCAGTGGCGCAACGAAACGCTTCGATGTTACGCAGCGGACGGTTGGTGTCGTTGTCGGCGGCGCCGTCCACCAGGTCGTCTGCCCGCCGCATCCACGCGTAGATTGAAAAGAGCGCCGAGCGCTGCGGTTCCGGTGCCAGCTTCAAGCCGTAATAGAAATTGCGTGCTCGGCGGCGCGTGATCCGGCGACAGTAGCGCGAGGCTTCTCCGACCGTCGGCCCTTCAATGGCGCTCATCTTCGTCCTCTTCCGAAGAGCCCGGCCAGACCGGCGGCAAGTCTCGCCCTGGTCACAAAGCTCAGCTTTGCCGCCTTGGAAAGCTTGGGGCGGTGCAGGACGGTTTCATATCCCCATAATTCGATCAGACGCAGAACACGCCGGCCGCCGGCGAGGAAGAGCCACACAAACGGCCGGGTTTGTGGCCTGAGCATGGGTAGCAATTCGGCGCCTTTCTCGAACATCGGCCACGTTCGTTCAACACAGTCGCGAATGAGTTCGCGAGATTCATCAAGGAAATGATGGTCGGGCGCGAAGCCGCGGCGGGCCGTGGCCAGCAGCCGCGGCTCGAAGTCGCTGGTTTTGATCAATTCCTGTGGAATGTAAATGCGGTCGCGATCAACGATGTCCCGGCGCACGTCCTGCCAATGATTGGTCAACTGCAAAGCGGTGCAGACGGCGTCGCTGAGCTCGAACTGCTCCTCGGTGCGCCGTTCGCCGGCGATCATGAGCACAAGCCGGCCGACAGGATCGGCGCTGAGGCGGCAATAGTCCAGCAACTGCGTCCACGTCTCATATCGTCGCACGGTCTGGTCCTGCTCAAAGGCCCGAATCAAGTTGTCGAACGGCTCGATGGGAAGCTCATGGCGTTTGATGGTGGGTGCCAGGGCAATAAACACGGGGTGGCGGGGGCTGCCGGCGAAGCACTGGTTCAGTTCGCGGCGCCACCAGGCTAGCAACTCAAGCGAACGGTTCCGGTCGCCGATCTCGTCGCCCAGATCGTCGGCCCAGCGGCAAAACGCGTAGGCCGCGGCGAAATCGTCGCGCAGGTCCTTGGGCATCAGGCTGCTGAGCACGCGGAAGTTTTCGTAACGATGGCCGGCGAGGCGGCGGCAGAACAGCCGAGCCTGCTCGACAGTGAGCGTGTCGCAGCGGTCCGGCCCGTAGACGTCGAGCTGTTGGACTGGATTCAACGTCATCGATCGGCTCGGCAGTCAGCCAGAGTGAACACACACTGTATCGACGCCCGCCCGGGGGGGCTAGGGCGCTGTGGCCCAGCTGATCCTGCTATGATCCCGGTGCTGAACTCACCGGAGACGGTATGAAACTGCTGTTGGCCAACCCGCGCGGCTTCTGTGCCGGTGTCTATATGGCGATCGACGTGGTTGAGCAGCTGGTGGAGATCTACCAGGGCAGGCCGATCTATGTCCATCACGAGATTGTCCACAACCGGCACGTGGTCGATCGGTTCCGGGATCGCGGGGTGCGGTTCGTCGATTCTCTTGACCAGGCGCCGCAAGGTTCAGTCGTGGTGTTCAGTGCCCACGGGGTAAGCCCGGCTTTGCGACGGGAGGCGGTCGAGCGCCGGCTCACGGTCATTGACGCTACCTGCCCGCTGGTGACGAAGGTGCACATGGAGGCGATCCGCTACGCGGCCAAGGGCTACCAGATTGTGCTCATCGGCCACGCCGACCATCAAGAGATCATCGGCACCAGGGGTGAAGCCCCGGATGCGATTCAGGTCATCTCCTCGCCCCAGGACATTCCCAACCTCCAGATCAACGACCCCGACAAGCTGGTCTATCTCACGCAAACGACGCTGAGCATGGACGATGCGTCCGTGATCATCGAGGCCCTTCGTGACGCGTTTCCGAATATCAAGGATCCGCCGAGTGACGATATCTGCTACGCCACCACGAATCGCCAGAAGGCGGTCGCCGCAATCGCGCCAGAGTGCGACTTGGTGCTGGTCGTGGGGAGCAGCAACAGCTCCAATTCCGTACGTCTGACCG